>DMJN01000086.1 GCA_003451715.1 Gammaproteobacteria bacterium
CATATTGGTCTTGCCCAGCATCACTGCTCCGGCCGTATTGAATTTTTCAACTACCGTGGCGTTATAAGGGGCTACGAAATTGTGCAACATGTGGGAGCCGCAGGTGGTAGTTACGCCATTGGTGCAAAAAATATCTTTATGGGCCAGCGGAATTCCCAGCAAGGGTGTGCTGTCGCCAGCCGCGCGTTTCTCATCTGCCACTTGCGCCTGCTCCAGTGCAGATTCTTCGCACACCGTTATAAAGGCATTGAGCGCGTCATTATGGGCAGCGATACGCGCCAGATAGGCCTGTGTCAGCTCGACACTGGAAATGTCGCCAGCGGCAAGCGAGGCGGACAATTCGGCGACAGTCTTTCCAATCATGGGGATTTCACCATTACTTAAATCAGCAGCTTTTCTCGCAGGATTCTATTCAATTACCTTCGGTACCAGGTATAGACCATCCTGCGCTTCCGGCGCCAGGGTTTGTAGTTCGTCCCGGTGGTCTGTTTCGGTGACTCTGTCCGTACGCAGTCGCTGTACCACGTCCAGCGGGTGCGCCAGGGGTTCGACAGCATCGGTATCCACGGACTGCATCTGGTCGATCAGTGCCAGTATGTCGGTGATACGTTTGCTCACTTCATCCGCCTCTGCCTCATTGATATGCAGACGTGCCAGATGTGCGATCTTTTCTACTTCAGACTTGTCAAAGGCCACTCGAAAACTCCGGAAAAACCAGTGCCAGGAAGGAATGGGTGCTGGACTCAGGGAGGGTCAACTAATTGCGACCTGCCCCTTGCTCTAACTGTTTGCCATTGCTAGAGTGCGCCTATTCGCGAGAACGCAGGATTATACTTGAAAATCCTCTACTTAGGTCAAACTTAGTGTAAATCTCGTGGTCTAAAGTTGTAGGAGATTCCATTAGCCGTACTTGCCGCCTTAATAATAATGACCGTCGGGATTGGAATCCTAATTTGAGGAACGCGAAAATCCATGTTTAAGATAATTCGGGGAATGTTCTCCAATGACCTATCAATTGATTTAGGGACGGCGAACACGCTCATCTACGTGCGCGAAGAAGGCATTGTGCTCAATGAACCTTCTGTCGTCGCTATTCGAACCCATAACGGTCAGAAAACAGTAACGGCAGTCGGTTCCGATGCCAAGCGGATGCTGGGTAGAACGCCGGGTAATATCACCGCCATCCGTCCGCTTAAGGACGGCGTCATCGCCGATTTTCAGGTGACAGAGAAAATGCTGCAGCACTTTATTAACAAGGTGCACGAGGACAGCTTCTTTCCACCGAGCCCGCGTGTTCTGGTGTGTGTACCCTGTAAATCGACCCAGGTTGAACGACGTGCCATCCGTGAATCGGTGGCCAGCGCCGGAGCCCGGGATGTGCGTCTCATAGAGGAACCCATGGCAGCCGCCATCGGTGCCGGCTTGCCGGTAGAGCAAGCCAGCGGCTCGATGGTAGTGGATATCGGCGGCGGCACTACGGAAATTGCCATCATCTCGCTGAATGGTGTGGTGTATTCCGAATCGGTGCGGGTCGGGGGAGATCGTTTCGATGAGGCCATTACTACCCATGTACGTCGCAACTATGGCAGCTTGATCGGTGACGCCACGGCGGAGCGCATCAAGAAGGAAATTGGCTGTGCCTACGTGAGTTCGTCCAGCGAGATCCGGGAGATCGACGTGCGTGGCCGCAATCTGGCAGAGGGTGTGCCCCGCAGCTTTACCCTGAACAGTGACGAGATACTCGAATCTCTGCAGGAACCGCTTTCCGCTATAGTGCAGGCAGTCAAGAGTGCGCTGGAACAGTCCCCGCCGGAGTTGGCCTCCGATATCGCCGAGTCCGGGATGGTGCTGACCGGTGGTGGTGCCTTGCTCAAGGATCTGGATAAACTGCTTTCCGAGGAGACTGGATTGCCGGTGATCGTGGCTGAAGACCCCTTGTCCTGCGTGGCCCGAGGCGGCGGTAAGGCAATGGAACTGATGGATGCCCACGATGTCGATCTGCTGACCCTCGAATAGAGCGGGAATCCATCGCAAGCAGCCCATTTACGCCGTTCGGGGCAGAAACTATAATTTCTGTCAGGCAAATCTGAGGCAGTCCAGCCATCGACAAGACTCTCTTCATAAAAGGCGTTGCACTGGAATACCGGGCACTCGCCTTCCTCCTGTTATCAGTCTGTATCATGTTCGCTGATGGCCGTTTCGGCTATCTGGAAAAAGTGCGCTTCGGCCTGGGTTACGTGACTACGCCTGTCTATTGGGTAGCCGATATTCCCACCCGCATGTCCTTCTGGTTCGACGATGTGTTTGTCTCTCGAACGGACCTGCTGGAGGAAAATGAGCAGCTGCGTGAAGAATTGCTGGTTGCCCAACAGGAGTTACAGCTACTGGAAAGTATTGCCAGTGAAAACAGTCGGCTGTTGGCGCTCGGTGAAGCCACTCAGGTGATCGAAGGAGAAGTGATGCCGGCGGAGATCATCAATGTATCGCCAGATCCTTATTCCAAGCGGGTGCTGATTAACAAGGGTGCCAGCGACGGTGTGTTTCTCAGACAACCGCTGTTAGATGCCAATGGGCTCATGGGCCAGGTAGACGAAGTGCTCCCCTACAGCAGTTGGGTGTTGTTGATTACCGATTCCCATCATGTCATTCCGGTGGAGGTAAATCGCAACGGGGAGCGGGCACTGGCCCGTGGCAGCCGCACCACTTCCACGGATTTGGAACTCGAATTTGTTACCCAGACCCAGGACATGCTGGCGGGAGACCTGCTGGTGAGTTCCGGTATGGGTCAGATCTATCCCAAGAATTACCCGGTGGCGGAGATCATCAGCTTCTTTGCCGATCCTGGTCAGGATTTTGCGACCGTCAAGGCACGGCCGATGGCGCAGATGGCCAGTACCCGTCATGTCATGCTGGTGTTTGCCAGCGATGAAACAGAAGAGGTTGCGCCACTAGACATCGAACCACCAGCGGTCGAGGTGGCACCCGACGTTTCGGCACAGCCGGTCACTGGCGATGCCCAGCTGACTGAGGCACAACCGGTAGTCAGGGAGCCGCAGGAGTAGCCATGCAGCAAAAGTCTCACGCGACCTGGGTGATATTTCTCACTTTCTTTATCGCCTACCTGCTGGCGATAGTGCCATTTCCGGAATGGGCCATGAATTTCCGCCCGGAATGGGTACCCATGGTGCTCATTTACTGGGTGATGGCGCTGCCCTATCGCATAGGAATTGGCTCTGCCTGGATGGCAGGACTGATTCTGGACATATTGGAAGGTTCGGTAATGGGGCTGAATTCCATGGCGCTGGTGATCATCGCTTATGTGACTCTGTCTCTGCACTTGCGGCTGCGTATGTTCTCCTCACTGCAACAGGCTGGCCTGGTGCTGGCCCTGGTGGGGCTTAGCCTGATGTTGAGCAATTGGTTACAGATCATGACCGGGCAGACCGTTACTTCCAATCTGATGTTTCTCATGGCGGCATTAACCAGTGCTGTCATCTGGCCATCCCTGTTTCAATTATTGAGACAAATACGCCGCAGTTTCGATGTCCATTAGGCGCAGCTAGTGCGGCGCGCCATGTCAACGCCTCAACTTATCCTTGCTTCGGCATCGCCCCGTCGGCAACAACTGCTCACCCAGTTGGGGGTTGGCTTCGAGATTGCGACACAGCACATCGACGAGACAAAACACCCCGAGGAAACCCCTGTGGATTACGTCTGCCGCATGGCGGTTGAAAAAGCCCGGTCTGCGTTGCACACACTTCTCGCAGAAGATGCACCGGTGGTACTGGCTGCCGATACCATCGTGCTCTGTGAGGGAGAGGTACTTGGAAAACCGGCCGATAAGGCGGCGGCACTGGGTATGTTGTCGACGCTCTCGGCGAAGTCACACCGGGTCCTGTCTGCTGTTGCGGTAGCGAATCACCGGCGTGAAAGCTTACTGTACTCTGATACGGCCGTTGAGTTCCGCCCCATCGATACGACAGAGGCAGTGCGATACTGGGACACCGGTGAGCCCGCCGGAAAGGCAGGCAGTTATGCTATCCAGGGCTTCGGCGCGGCATTTGTGAAAAGTATTAGTGGCAGTTATAGTGGAGTGATGGGACTGCCACTGTTCGAGACAGCACAATTATTGGCCGGGTTTGGCATACCAAGCTGGCAGGCTGAGTTGGAGCGTGCGCTTGAGTGAAGAAATACTGATTAATGTCACCCTCATGGAAACCCGCGTCGCCTTAATTGAAAATGGCTTGCTACAGGAAATCTTCATCGAGCGTCATAACAAGCGTGGGCATGTTGGCGATATTTTTCAGGGCAAGGTGGTATGAGTCATGCCGGGCATGGAAGCGGCTTTTGTCGATATCGGACTGGAGAAGGCCGCGTTTATCCATGCCTCGGATGTGTCTCTACTCGATGCGGATGGATTCGAGAACAGGGACAGCGAAAGCAAATCCATCCAGGAATTACTGCGTGAAGGTCAATCCCTGGTGGTGCAGGTAGCCAAGGATGCCATCAGCACCAAGGGTGCTCGCTTAACCACCCATCTGACTCTACCATCTCGAAACCTGGTGTATTTGCCACGCAGTAACCACCTGGGCATTTCGCAGCGCCTGGAAGATGAAGCGGTGAGGGAACAGCTGTTAGGACAGTTGCGTGACTGCCTGGAGCAGGAAAAACAGCAGAAAGAACAGCAGAAGCAGGCTGGTTTTATCATACGTACCGCGGCGGAAGGGGCGACGGCCGAGGAATTTCTGGAAGATGTCAGATATCTGAAGCGCCTGTGGGTCAAGGTCGACGAACGCATCGGGCGGGGAGAGGGTATCAATCGAGTCTATCGGGAAGTGCCGCTCTACATCAGGACGGTACGGGATCTGATCACCCCTGATGTGGAGAAGATCCGCATCGATAACCGGGAGTCTTTCCAGGAGATCAACCAGTTCCTGGAAGATTTCATACCGGAGCTGAAGGCTAGTGTCGAGTACTATGAAGGCGATCGTCCGGTGTTCGATCTTTATGGCGTGGAAGATGAAATCAACAAGGCCCTGGGGAAGCAGGTGAAGCTGAAGTCCGGGGGTGATCTGATCATCGACCAGACCGAGGCAATGACCACCATCGACGTGAATACCGGTGGATTCCTCGGTAGCCGTAATCATGCTGAAACCATATTGAAGACTAATCTTGAAGCGGCAACTTCAATAGCCCGCCAACTCCGCGTAAGAAACCTCGGCGGTATCATCATCGTCGATTTCATCGACATGCAGGATACCGAACACCAACGTCAGGTACAGCGCACTTTTCTCAAGGCGCTGGAAAAGGACCATGCTCGCAACACCATAACCGGAATCTCACAGCTGGGTCTCATCGAGATGACACGCAAACGAACTCGGGAAAGCCTCGGCCAGATACTCAACAGCCACTGTCCGCTGTGTAAGGGCCGCGGAACGCTGAAATCCGCCGAAACGGTGTGTTACGAGATATTCTGGGAAATTCTGCGAATCGTAAGAGCCTATGAAAATGATGTGTTACTGGTGATGGCCTCGCAGGTGGTGGTGGATCGACTATTGGATGAGGAGTCTGACACACTCGCGGAATTGGAAGAATTAGTGGGCAAGACGGTCAAATTCGAAGTGGAACCTATGTATACTCAGGAGCAATTCGACGTAGTTCTCAACTAGGCATCCTGGAAACCCGACTATTGCTTCCCTGCGCTGCGAATAGTTTCGAGTCGTTTTCAGTTCCGGTTCAGGAAGCCTGCGCTATACCAATAATCCCGGGTTTAGGCCTGTTGCTCTTAGTGGTCTAGGGAATCAACGCCGAACAGTGGGAGCGATACCTTACGATGTTTGCCAAGATACTCAAGCGTCTATACCAACAGCTGCTATTGTTGGTGGTGGTGTCGTTGGTATTGATTGCGGCCTACGTCAGTGCCGGTCGCCAGTTCATGCCGGCCGTTTCCGGTTATGCCGAATTCTTCGAAGAACAAATCTATGAATTGACGGGTGTTCCCGTCAGCATTCAATCGCTAACCGGTAGTTTTGAAGGATTCAATCCTTCAATTCAGGTTAACGGCCTGCGCTTGCAGGTAGCGAATGAGCAGCAGCGCCCCTCCGAGGCCAGTGCATTGGTGTTCGAGAGTGCCTCTCTGAGGGTCGATATACCACGCAGCATCTGGCAGCGTCGCTGGGTGCTGGCGGACTTCGTCATCGAAAGCCTTGAGATCGATGTCGAGCAGACTGCAGAAGGAGCCTGGCAACTCAGTGGGGTGAACCTCGGCGGGACCGGGACTGCCAGTCTCGATAATTTATTCCAGACTTTTCAACGTTTCTCCACTCTGAATCTCCGCAATGTCGCGATCAATGTCCAGACCAACACGGCTAACAGCTTCACGTTGGAGAATGGCTCGGCAACCATTCAGAACCTCGGCCAGTCTCACTTCTTACACATCAACGCTAATCTTCAGCAGAGTAGTGAGCAGATCGCCTTCTCATTTGAAATCGAAGGTGATGAGCTGGCTGACATCGATGGGCAGATCCATGTCGATATCCCGGGATCGGATTATTCGGCATTGTTCAGTGGTCAGCAGATTGCCGGATACAGCGTGGAGGAACTGGTTGGCGGTGGCGGATTCTGGCTGACGCTGCGGGAGGGGCAGATCACAGGGGGAGTCACGGATACAGAAATCGATAGCATCACACTCCTTACCGAGCAGTCGCCTGCAATCAGCCTGCAAAACATCAGTGGCATTGCCAGCCTCGAACGCGATTTCGAAGCTGATTCCTGGGAGCTCGCCATGTCAGACATGTCGGTCAACTGGGAGGAACATTTCTGGCGACCCTTTAATCTCTATGTCAGGCTGCAGCCCGATGTCAGCCTGACGGCGAGGATGGATAATATAGACTTGGCACTGGTGTCTGAATTCGCTGCCAATAGCGGCTATCTGGACAGCGATGCCCAGCAGCAGATCCAACAGTATTCGCCCGGTGGCGCACTGGAAAATTTCAGCCTCTATTTCCCTTTCGCCGGGGCTGCAAACCAGCACCTGTTAGTAAAGAGCAATGTGGCCGGCGTTGAACTGGGCTCGGTGAGTGGCTCACCGAATATGTGGGGCATCAACGGCTACATTGAGGTGGACTATGACAATGACAGTCGGCAGGCACTCGGGCTTGCAGAAGTAGAATCCGATGAATTCAGCATAAACATTCCCAGTGTCTTTACCGACGTGTGGGATTACAGTTTTGTAAATGGCAGCCTGGGATTTCGTGTCGATCTCAGCAATGGGCAGGAAGTTAAACTGGTCAGCGGTATGATCGTTGCCGAATCGGATGCCGTGGACGGTCACGCCCAATTTACATCGACTATTAATCGTTATCCCGATGGTGAGCGTGAGGCTCGCATGGAGTTGCTGGTGGGTGCGCAGCGAGTCGATGCGGAGCAGAAATCATTGTACCTGCCTGACGGACCCAATATCTCAGGTAGTCTGCGTGCCAGTATGGAATGGCTCGATGACGCGATCCAGGATGGCGACGTGTATGACAGCGGTGTGATTTATCGTGGCTCTACGGTTCGTGGATCAGACCCGGTAACCAAGACCTTCCAGAGTTTTTATCGGGTCGAGAATGGCGTGGTGAACTTCAGTGAGGAATGGCCGCAACTTCAGGAGTTGTCTGCCTATGTCGTCACCGACGATAACAAAATCAATATCGAGGTTTTCAATGGTTCCAGCCTGGGTATCGAAATGGAGTCGGTAAGCGGTGAGATCCGTCGCGACGAGACGGGTGCGAACTGGCTGACGCTGGGCGGAACCGCTGCCGGACTCACTTCCCGAGGTCTGAACTACTTGCAACAGGCACCCCTGGGGGAGCCACTGAAGGACACTTTCGCCAACTGGCAGGCGGAGGGGGAGCTTGTTGCAGATATCGATGTTGCAGTGCCGCTCAATCGCCCGGAGAACGACACAGCAGTCAGGCTCGAAATCGTCGTTACTGACAACAGGATATCGATCCCTGATTATGCGTTGGATGTGGATCAGCTTTCCGGTCCGATTATCTTCGATACCAAATTGGGATTGGAAGAGAGCAGTCTCAGTGGTCAGTTATTCGATGGACCGGTTGAGCTTACTCTCTCATCACAGTTGATAGATGGTTCAGAGGGTGAGATAGCGACCATCCTGGTAGATGCTGATGGCACTTCCAGTCCCGAGGAGTTAGCCCAGTGGCCGTTACAGAGTGGTTTCGTGCGGGACTTGCTTGCCCGGGCATCGGGTGAAATTGATTTTAATGCCAGCTTAAGCATCGATCAACGCGACAATGCTGAGGTGCGCAACACCCTGGTGATCGAAAGCGATCTCATGGGTGCGAGCCTGGTTCTGCCGACACCGTTTAACAAATCGGCCTCTTCCAGCTTGCCCCTACGGGTAGATCTGGAATTTGGCGAGCAACAGGTCGTCTCTGGAAACCTCGGCTCGGTGCTGGCATTCGATCTGGCGCTGCTGGACGGAATGGTAGTGGATGGCGTGGTGTATGTGGGTGAGGGTGCCCCAGACTCTGCCGCGCTGGGGGATTCAGAAACCGAGGGGCTGGTAGTCGTCGGTGAGCTGAATCGCTTCGAACTGGAACAATGGATCGATTTCTTCGGTGGGATAAGTTCCGCGGAAAATCCAGCGCAGGGTTTCGCCAACAATGTGGCATTCGTCGATGTCATGATCGACAATTTTGTCTTCTACGAACAGCAGTTGACAGATGTTGCCATGCGAATAGAACCCGACGAGATCGACCAGGGATGGCTGACCAGGCTAAACAGTGACTCGCTTGCCGGCTGGGTAACGATTCCCTATGACAGTACGGATTACTTAGATCTCGACCTCGAGTACCTGCGATTGCCGGGTGATGATGAGGAAATCCCAAACGATACCGATGACTCCCTTTCTACAGACGCTGATCTGGAGGAAGAAGAACGCATCGATGTGCTGGCTGATATAGATCCCAGCGAACTGCCACGTATGCACTTTGCCACCGAAGCGTTCTCCATCGGTTCCCGACCCTACGGTAGTTGGCAATTTACACTCGACCCCACAGCGAGTGGTGCAGAAGTCAACGATCTGGTGTTTGATTTCAGGGGATTGCGAGTCGGCATGGAAGGACCCTTCGTCGATGGAGGAGAGATCGATGAATATGCTGCCCG
>DMJN01000113.1 GCA_003451715.1 Gammaproteobacteria bacterium
CGGAAAGATCGCATCGGCGCCGGCTTCGACACAGGCGATGGCCCGATCGATCGCCGCCTCCATACCTTCCACCGCCAGCGCATCGGTCCGCGCCATGACCACGAAATTCGTGTCAATTTTAGCATCAACCGCCGCTTTAACGCGGTCCACCATCTCTCCCTGACTGACGATGGCCTTATTCGGCCGATGTCCGCAGCGTTTCTGCGCCACCTGATCCTCCAGATGTACCGCCGCTGCGCCAGCCTTCTCCATGGCCTTGATAGTGCGCCCTATATTAAAGGCACCACCCCAGCCGGTATCGATATCAACCAAAAGGGGAATGTCGGTGGCATTGCAGATGCGCTCAACGTCCGCAATCACGTCATTGAGGCTGGTAATCCCCAGATCCGGCAATCCATAGGAGGCATTGGCTACTCCGCCGCCGGACAGATAAATAGCGTCGTGCCCGGAATCTTCGGCCAGCATGGCGCAATAGGCGTTGATGGTGCCGACTATCTGCAATGGCTTGTGGTCTTTCAGTGCCTGGCGGAATTTTGCGCCAGGGGAGAGTGTATTCATGTTTATTCCTTAGGTTTAATTCATAACTATTTGATTCAACTGACTAACAAGAGTCTCTCTGGCTCGAGAAATATGTCGTTTCATGAGCAATTCCGCCAGTTCACCGTCGTGATTCTCGATGGCATCCACGATCTGGTGATGTTCCTTGAAAGCCTGCTCGGGGCGCAGCGGCTCACTACTAGTCTGGCAGCGATAGAGCCGCTGCAGGTGGTAGAGCTCACCGCAGAGCAGGTTAAACAGGCGGGTATTGCTGCTGAGCTGCACGATCAGGTAGTGAAAATCCAGATCGCCTTCTTTTTGGAAGTAGCGCCGGCCATTGTCAGACTGAATCTGCTGTTCGTGATGGGCCAGCAATTCCCGCAGTCTTGTACAATCCTCTGTGCCCGCCCGGGTCGCTGCCAGGCGACATGCAACGCCTTCTAGTGCTTCCCTAATTTCATATATTTCAATAGCTTGCTCTCTATTTAGAGAAACCACCTTGGCCCCGACATTGGGTTTAATCTCCACCAGCTTACAGCCCTCAAGACGGCGAATCGCCTCACGGAGCGGGCCGCGGCTTATGCCATAGTGCTTGCTTAATTGGGGCTCGTTGACCTTGGAGCCTGGGGCCAGTTCGCCTTCGACGATGGCGGTGCGAATCTGATCGAAGACTTCGTCGGCCAGGGTTGAGGATTTGGAGAGGACTTTGTCGTCCATGGAGATAAAATGTCAACAATAACTAAAGAATCAGAGGATTTTGCCGGAATTAGAGAGTAATTTCAATAGTATTGTTGACAATATCTCTAATTGTTAGGACTTGTTGAAAGAATCTGATAGGGCTGACTAGGGGTGAGCTAGTTTATGCTCTTCCGGCTGGGGGATAGAATCGCCGCATTCGTGCGCCGTTTTGATCCAGAGATGCATCGCGGTCTGGAGTTCCTGTAGCGCTTCATCCCGCGTATCACCATGTGCCATACAGCCCGATAATTCAGGTGCACTGGCAACAAAATGGCATAGTTACTGAAGCCCCGGTCAGCGAGTTTTCGCGGATCATAGAGGTTGCGGCCGTTGAAGATGACTGGATTCTTTAGAGAAGAGCGTATCAAATCGAAATCAGGTGCCCGGAAATGCTGCCACTCTGTGCAGATGACTAAAGCATCGGCCTCTGCAAGGGTATCATCACGGGCTGACACCAGATTTAGTCCCTCCTGATCGGGATAATTCCGCTGTGCTTCCTGCATAGCCTCCGGATCATAGGCCTGAACACGGGCCCCGGCAGCCCATAAGGCTTCCATCAACGTCCGGGATGGTGCCTCCTGCATGTCATCTGTTCTGGGTTTGAATGACTATCCCCACACAGCAAAGGTTAGACCTGAGATATTTTCTTTAAAATGCTGATTTTTTAAGAGTAAATAGTTTGTTCTTCTGAAACGAATTAGCGTTCTCAACGGCGTCCAGGATGCCCATTTCATAACCATACTCCTGAGCAGTCCTAGCGAGGGCCCGCACACCCTTGGGAAAGCAGGAACCACCAAACTCGGTTCACAAATGGGAGCAATTCCTTCCTTGGGTATTTTGAGCTACATGGAATACACTTGCGGTTGTGTGCAGCGCAAGTCAAATATGAATAAATTTTAGCAAATGGCCTTCGGCAGATTCCAAGATTTCCTCTCCAGTCTGGTTAAACGCCAACGCGGCCTATTCTTCACCGGTAGCGAAGCATCATCCATCGCCGAGCTGCTGGACAAACTCATGGGTACTGTCGGTGAGGTCTCTGGCATAGTAACAGCCCGCCAGGTCCTCGACCATTACGCCGAACTCGAAGGCGAGCAGAAACTCGAATTCTTCCAAAACCTCGAACAAAACTTCAATGCCAATGAGGCAGTGGTTAAGCTCGCCTTCGAGACCTACGAGCAAGATCCTTCCAGCGCCAATCTGAATCAACTCTCCAAAGCAGCCGAACCACTGCGCCACGAAGTGCTGCGCCGGTTAAATTCAACTCCTGACGCAACTCACGACCTGGTGGCGATGCGAACGGATCTGTTAAAGCTGTTAAGAGATCATCCAGAACTCAGAGCGGTTAATGAGGATTTCATACGGCTGTTCTCTTCCTGGTTCGGGCGTGGCTTTCTTATTTTGGAGACAATCAACTGGTCAACTTCTGCCGCAATCCTGGAACGTATCATTCGCTATGAGGCGGTGCATGAAATCAAGGATTGGGATGATCTGCGCAGACGTATTGATCCACCAAATCGTCGTTGTTTCGCATATTTTCACCCTGCACTTATCGATGAGCCCTTAATCTTCGTTGAAGTGGCGCTGCTTAAAGATGTTCCGGGTTCCATTAACTCGATATTGGAAGACGAAGGCAGTGAAGTGGTTGATACTTCTGAATACAACACCGCCGTCTTCTACGGTATCAGTAATTGCCAGCCAGGTCTGAAGAGTATTACTTTTGGGAATTTCCTGATCAAGCAGGTGGTGCAGGGATTGCAGGGTGAGTTTCCTTCTATCAAGACCTTTGTGACGCTCTCTCCCATTCCCGGTCTGCAGAAGTGGCTTAATGCCGAGACCGGTGAGGAATTACCTCCTGAATTAGGTGAGTTAAAGGATCAGGTCAACGCGCTGCCAGCCGGTGAGGAAGCCGCTGAAGAGCATGGGGATCTCATCAGGAAACTCGCCGTTAACTTCTTGCTACAAGCCAAACGCGGTAAATTCCCCGCCGATCCGGTCGCCCGATTCCATCTGGGTAACGGTGCCTCGGTGCATCAGCTACATACGGGAGCCGATCTCAGCGAGAAGGGGCTCAGCCAGTCCCGCGGGGCCATGGTGAACTATCTGTATGACATCAAAGATATCGAGACCAATCACGAGCACTATGCTACGAACGGGGATATTGAGTTCAATGACAAGCTCAAATCCCTGTTAGTAAAGGCCTAGATTCTCGCTTTACCTTTCCAGCCCACCGCACTGAGCTCTGATCCTCTTTAGCCAGGCCTGCTTCCTCGGCAAGCTCACAACCCCTCATTGCGACACCCCCACCTAAAATTCCCGCCACCATTTCTAAATACTTCCTAATTTTTCCTTTTTCCTTGCTATTTAATAATACCCGGATATAATTACTAATCATCCGGATTTAATTATTTATTCATCACTGAACTGGAGGAGGGCAAAATCATGAGCTCTCATATGGAAATTTACGCATTTTCTGGTCAGGAACTGATTGCTCGGGGCTCGGTTGCCAGTGTTGCGTCTATATTGAAAAACGAACAGAATCAAACAGATAAAGAGATAACCTTACTTTTTGATGGAACTACTGGGCAACAGATCGACCTGGACCTGTCGGGGAGTGTAGAGGACGTGCAAAATCGCTATGGAACCCCATCTGACAGCCCACCTGCCGAAGGGTCTTCGTCCCCGCGAAAAGGACGGGGACGGCCAAAATTGGGTGTGGTAGGCCGGGAGGTGACGCTGCTGCCAAGACATTGGGAATGGTTGGATACCCAGCGAGGGGGAGCCTCGGCGGTGTTGCGGCGCCTGGTTGACCAGGAGCGCAAGGCGGGAGCCGGGGAAGACCAGGTGCGACAGGCACAGGACAGTGCCCAGCGCTTCATGTCCTCGATGGCAGGCAATCTGCCTGGCTTCGAGGAGGCGGCCAGGGCGCTGTATGCCCGGGAAGAGGGCCGGTTTAAGCAGGAAACATCGGGCTGGCCGGCAGATATCCGGGATTGTGCCCGCCGCTTTGCGGAACCGGCGCTCAAATAGGCTCCAGGCTCGCTGCATCAGGGATCAATTGCATGGAGAGGCGTGGAACAGAGCAAGGCGAGGGAATGCCGGCTCCGGACCGCGTCTATGCAGATTATACTCAGGCGGCAGTCGCTAACCAGCAAATAACAACTCAATAGAAAGCCGCAAGCACGCCAATAAGCGACCAGAGGGGTCTCTGCCCGGGGTAAAACTGCTACAATCTACTCTTACCTGTTTTCAAGCTGATTGGGTTCAGTATTAGACATGAATCAAACCGCTGTCGAGCCAAAATCGCTGCGCGCTGTTAACGAAGTGTTCAATGCCGAAGAGCTGAACGCACTTTGCCAGCGCATTGTTTCCAGTGGTGTGTTGGGGCGCTCAAAAAACTACAGTGCGCTGCTCAACTACCTCGTGCAGTGTTCCATCGAAGGAAAGTCTCCCAAGGAAATCGAAATAGCCCTGGATGTGTTGGGTCGCGGTGATGATTTTGATGTATCGACCGACTCCACCGTGCGGGTGTATGTGCATCAGCTGCGTAAGAAGCTAGATAGCTACTACGAGAGCTATGAAACAGATGCCGAGTACCGGATCGTCATTCCCAAAGGCAGCTATACAGTTTCCGTTACCCCGATTGCGAAACCCGCCCTCGAGCCTCAAGCAATTCATGAGACGCATTCCCCGTTTAACCTCAACACGGGTTTGTTAATCATGGTGGTGGCATTACTGGCAGTCAATCTTATCTATATGCTGACGGTAAACAATGGCGAGGTCAGGCAAGCCTCCCAGATTGCAGCGGATCATCCCGTGTGGAATCCGGTGCTCAGGGACGAACTCCCCATATTACTCGTTATGGGGGACTATTATATATTTGGCGAGTTAAACGCCAGTGGAAATGTCGCGCGCATGGTACGAGATTTCAATGTCAACTCCCGTCTCGATCTTGAAGAACTACAATTCAGCGATATCGAGCGTGCCGAGAACTATCTTGATCTCGACCTGAGCTACATGCCGGAAGGCAGTGCCTTCGCGCTAGCAAAAATTGTCCCCATTCTTCAAGAGAGTGGCAAGTCTGTAAACATCACCATGATGTCCGATCTCACCACTTCCGATATACGTGACAATCACATCGTTTACATCGGCTATCTGAGTGCATTGGAAAAACTTACTACCATGACCTTCGCCGGTTCCGGTTTGACTATCGGTCGCAGCTATGACGAACTGCAAAATACCGAAACCCAGGAGTACTACACATCCGATGCCGGTCTGCCAGAGGAGGGGGAGCCTTTCAGAGACTACGGCATGTTCGCCACTTTTCCCGCCAGTATCGAAACCCAGGTGGTATTAATATCCGGTATGCGAGACGCCGGCCTGATGCATACTGCCCAGGCGCTGTCGGACACCGATAGTCTGGATGATCTCGTCGTCGCCATCGATGACGATACCGATGAAGCAGTCGCCAGTTTCGAAGCCCTATTCGAAGTGTTTGGTGTCGACCGTCTGAACTTCGATGCCAACCTGGTCTATGCCAATCAGCTTGATGTGGATCAGATCTGGGGAGTACCCCAGCCAGCTCTGCTTAATTAATCGAGAAGCAGTCCCACGAAACACTCTTTTATTACCTGTTTGGCACTGTTGTTTATCAACTCGGCCGCATTCAGTCAGACCGTGCGAGTGGATAGCATCAAACAACCTTTCAGCGGCTTGTGCAATGTGCCCGAAATTTTCATGAGCCCGGACTACAAGGACGTTGCCATACTTCTGTCCAGATATTTCTAGTCCAGGTCTCTGGAGCAAAATCCCTGCTTTCTAACGCAAATTTTTAGGGGTTACCTATACTTTTCTACAGTTAAGCATTCCCTTAGCGGGCATTGACATTCGTACATAAATATACGAAGCTCTTCACGGACATGGAAATCGATAGTGAACGGCAAGGAATTTGAAAAGAGGGTGAGGCGGCTTGGCCAGCAGAATGGCATGGATGTTCGATTCGATCAGCACGGGAAGGGCAGTCATGGTCGTCTTTACTACGGCGAATGCTTCACCACATTGAAGGATCGGAGAAAAGAGATCGGGACAGGACTGCTCAAGGCTATGTGCTCCCAACTTGGTATTAGTCCAGATGAATTGTAGGAGGGTTATAAAATGCGTTATGTCTACCCAGTAACACTGGAGCAAGACGATGACGGGATGTACCTCGCCTCCGCAAGGGACGTGCCTGAAGCCATAACTGATGGTGAGTCGAAAGAGGAAGCTTTGCAAGAGATGGCTGCAGCACTCGGTGCTGCTTTGGCAGGTTATTCCATCGCCGGGCGAGCATTACCACTGCCATCTGCTGCCAGATTGAGTGAGAGTCTGGTGCCTGTTGAGCCGCTGGTGGCGGCTAAGCTCGCATTACGCTCAGCCATGCAGGAACAAGCCCTCTCCAACGTTGCATTGGCTAAACGTCTGGGAGTATCAGAAGGAGCGGTTCGGCGCCTGGTGAATCCAGATCATGTTTCCCGCCTGGATAATATTGTAGCCGCACTTTCAGTTGTCGGCCGTGGCCTGGTTATTGAAGACCAGAAAAAGCCGGTTGCTGCTTAGGAACTTCCAGGAGTATGTGTCGGGGAAAATTTACAGCGAACTTTCGGAAGCAATGAAAATTAAGGATTGGAAACGACTTGCTTTTAAGATGCTTGGTCACTTCAAACAAGTTGTTTTCTAATCCTAATTAGGTCCCATTATGTGACTATCATTCAGGGATTCAGCCCAGCTAATCCTCATCAGTGACACCGCTTTTTTGTAGTGTCTTCATTAGCCGATTGGAGGGCCTGCCGGATCGACATCCATCAGACTCACCTATCTGCCAGAACGCAGGTCTCAGTCAGGCAGAAGTTGCCCAACGCATGGGTACTAAAGCGCCTGCGGTAACAAGATTGGAATCGGCATTGTGTAACGAGAAGCATTCCCCCTCGTTGGCAACATTGCAAAAATATGCAAATGCTGTGGGCTGTGCACTGCAGGTTAAGTTAATTAAAAGATAAAAGAATTATTGGTACTGAGTAGAGGTGTCAGAGTCTCCGCCTCGAACGGATCGATAGTAAGCTTCAAGCATGGGGTTTCGAGTGAATTGCTGTGAGACGGCTGAATTCGACTCCGACACCATTGGCAATGAGAGAGCCAACACTAAGTCATATCGCTCAAGTTTTCTGGAGCGCCTAGCCAAACGGTTGCATTCGAGGCGTAATCCAACAACTCTGGCATCAGAGGCTGAATTTGCTTCAGATTAGTCTACTGAATCCGGTTAGCCCGAACTGCTCCACGCCGTGCCTTGACAGCCAACTGCTTGGCCTTGTCATCGCCGTACTTGTTGATGGAGAAGTAGGCGTTCTTCTGCTTGCGGCGTACGCCTTTGCCTTCTTGCCAGGTGGCTACCCAACTGTGATCCTTCTCTGAGTAGCTTACGCCGATCTCACCCGATGAATTCAGTGGTGAAATCTTGCGTGGGCTGAACTTGGCATAGGGCCAATTGGCGCCGTATATCTTCTTACCTTCGATATCCCGCTTCTTCTTGGCGGCGGCGATGGCTTTGTTCTTCCCCCCAAACTTCTTGAAAGGAAACGACTTCTGAAAACTCTTACCATCGTATTTGATACGCACCCAGGCACAGTTAGTGCCGCGGGATTCGATTATGCTGATGTGATGCAATGCGCTAAGTCTTTTCACATGAACCTCTCTTTCGATCTATGTCTTGCACGGTTCAGGCAAGGGCTGAGACGCTTACCTGACAGTCGCTGTTATGACACCACCGGAAAGCTGTGGTCACGCTTTACTTCAATAGAGTGTGATTCCACAGCTATGTTGCTGTTTTGAGATTACTCTCTCACTACGAAATAAAGTGTGTTAGGAACCAGTGTACACCCATAGGACGGATAAGATAAGTGTGTTCTTTGTGCAGGTTTTTGCTTTGCTTGGAGCTCGGGTGAGCGGGGTCAGGCGTGAGCAGCCATGTGCTGAATCACACCCGGCTTGCGGCTTTCCACGTAGGAGATGCTGTACTGATAATTCTTGGCGCTGGGGTCGATACCCATGGCTTCGTCGATAGCTGCCGTCAGGTCGGCTTGCGCAGCCTGCTTGGTCAGGTAGGGGCCTGAAATCTTTACTTGTAGACTCGGCTCATTGGGAGCTGTGGCTACTATGTAGAAGTTCTTCTCGTTCACTTCGATACATCACCTGCGTTCTGGCAGATAAGTGAGTCTGATAACCGTCAACCTTTGAGGCTCTCCGACCAGCTCAATGCTGCATAAACCAGCTCAATGCTGCATAAATAGTGCCTTGCAACGCTAACATCGATAGCAGTCTTAAACCATAGGGCTAATATCGGCCGCGTATTAAAAACCAACAGCCCCTGAAATACAAGATCAGAATTACAGCTTTTCCTTACGGCGGCTGCGAAGGTTTCTGCAGTGCTTCGACTCGCCATTCCCTGCCTGTAAGCTACTTGTCTCCATGCTTTCTCGGTTCCTATCTCCTTAGACCACAATTATTACCAACTGCTCCTTAATTCAAGCTTAATCCCAGCTATATCAAGAGTTTGCGCACTGCATCACATTCTGGCTAAAAGCTTGATTTAGCGTAGATTCAGGTGATATTTGTTGACAATTTTGGCCGACCAGCGATGCAGGCTCAGGCCAAACTAAAACCCATACAATTGTAGGGCTGCTTGACATAAAATGGGTCCCAAGCTGGTCCTTGAAACTGGCACCTACAAATAATATTGGCCCGATATGCTTGATACCCGTCCGCTGCTCATTAAGACCGACTTTCCGTTTCCGACCATCAACCGGAAGCCATTGGAAACCCTGCAGGTTAACCTCGGTTACAAGTGCAACCTCAGTTGTACCCACTGCCATGTTGATGCTGGACCCACCCGCAGCGAGCAGATGGACGCTGAGACGGTCGAGCTGGTGCTGGAGTACATCGACTCCCACCCCATCAAGACGCTGGATATAACCGGCGGCGCGCCTGAGTTAAATCCCCATTTCAAGCATCTGGTGAGCCAGGCCCGGGCCACCGGCATGGAAGTGATCGACCGCTGCAACCTGACCATTCTGGGCGAGCCGGGGATGGAGGACATGGCGGAGTTTTTATCCGCCGAAGGCGTGACGATAACCGCGTCCTTACCCTGTTACCTGGAGCAAAACGTGGAGAGGCAGCGGGGCAAGGGCGTGTACTGGGAGAGTATTGCTGCGCTAAAAAACCTTAACCAGTTGGGCTACGGCAGGGACAAACAATTGAACCTTGTGTTCAACCCGGACGGGCTCAATCTGCCTCCGTCTCAGGTGGAACTGGAGCAGGACTATAAACAGGAATTACAAGCCCGGCACGGTATTGTGTTTAATCAGCTGTTCACGATCACCAATATGCCCGTCAGCCGCTTCGGTGGCATGTTGCTGGCTAAAGGGCTCTACAAGCAATACATGGCTATTCTGCGCGACAGCTACCGGGCAGAGAACCTGGACACGGTAATGTGTCGAAACCTGCTCAGTATCGACTACCAGGGCTATGTCTATGATTGCGACTTCAACCAGATGCTGAAGTTGCCCCTGGCAAGTAACGGCAAGCCGAAGACCCATCTGACTGATTTACTCAGCCAGGACTTGCTGGATAATCCCATCATTACCGGTGAGCACTGCTTCGGTTGCACGGCAGGCCAGGGTAGCAGCTGCGGCGGGGCTCTGGAAAACTGACTCTTCCTGGCTGCATGGTACGTCCATGAATAAGCTCAGCATCATCCTTCCCGTGCTTAACGAGGCCGCGCTTATCGGCACCGCATTAACTGCTCTGCAGCATGTTCGTCTACGGGGTGCAGAATTGCTCGTGGTGGACGGTGGCAGTAGCGATGACACGGTCCAGCTTGCCGCCGCACTGGCTGATCGGGTAGTCGTCGCCAGATCAGGGCGTGCCCAACAGATGAACCGGGGAGCTGAAATGGCCAGCGGTGACATACTGCTGTTTCTGCACCTGGACAGCGAGTTACCCGAGGGCGCCATGGATTTCATTGAGCAGCATTGCGGGTCGAGTGCCAATCACTGGGGCTGGTTCGATGTGCGTCTCAGTCATCCAGGCTATGCTTATCGGGTCATAGCCAGGTTCATGAATCTCCGTGCCCGGCTCAGCCGGGTGTGCACTGGCGATCAGGCCATGTTCCTCAGCCGGCCTCTGTTTGAACAGGTGGGCGGGTTTTCCGAGCTACCGCTGATGGAGGATGTGGCCATGAGCAAGCGATTGCGCAAACTCGGCCCGCCGGTAGTCTGCGAGCACCGGGTTATTGCATCCGCACGGCGCTGGGAAGAGAAGGGCGTGCTGAGTACCGTGTTGCTGATGTGGAAGCTGCGGCTGCTGTACTTCCTCGGGGTAAGCCCGGACAAACTGGCCGCCCTGTACTACCCGGAGTAATGGTCCTGATGCATTCTCGAAGAGTCCCCTGAAAATGCCCGACGAAGCACCCGCCGCTTATCGTTATCCCCGTGCACGCATCGCTGTTTTTGCCCGGGCGCCGCTACCCGGGCAGGTGAAAACCCGCTTGCAAGCGGAGCTTGGGCCGGAAGGCTGTCTGCTGCTTTACACCGCCATGCTGGACCGATTATTGGCTACTCTACGCAGCGCTGAGCTGGCGCCTGTGGAATTATGGGTATCTTCGAATATAGATCATAAAGTATTTTTATCTCATTGTAATAAAAAGGATATTTATCTCCAGAATGGTCAAGATTTAGGGCAGAAAATGAGCTGGACCGCCGGGCGGGTACTGGCAAACAGTGCTGTGGGCGGGGTACTGATCATAGGCACGGATTGTCCGGCGATGGACGCGGCTTACCTGGAAGGGGCATTAATAGCATTGCAGCAGGGGAATGACGTGGTTATCGGGCCAGCAGAAGACGGCGGCTATGTGCTGATCGGTCTGAAACAGCCGTGCCCCGGCCTGTTTCAGGGCATTGAGTGGGGCTCGG
>DMJN01000175.1:0-1617 GCA_003451715.1 Gammaproteobacteria bacterium
TCTAACCAACTGAGCTATAGGCCCCTTTGTTTTACTTCATAACAGACTACGAATTCTAGCCAATTGCACGCCCCACGATAAGCCCTAAAAACCCGCCGCGTTGGCTTTTTCCGCAGCCTTGGGATCTGCCTCGAGCTGCCTGGCAAACTCCGCCGCACGAGGATCGGGGAAAATATCTTCTTCGCCGTTGGCGATTGCGTCGAACACATGGATTGCAACTGATTTCGGCGTTGCCTTTTCCAATGGTACGTTCTTTGCCATATCCGTATCGACCGGGCCAGCGAAAACTCCTGCGACCAGAGTTCCTTGCTGGGCGAGTTCCGCTCTAAGTGCCTGGGTCAGAGAGCGACCCGCTGCTTTTGATGCCGAGTAACCCGGTGCAAAGAGGAAACTGCTGAGTCCTGCAATAGAGAGAATGTTTGCAATGGCGCCTCCGCCGTTGGCACTCAGTATGGGGGCGAAGGCTTTGGACATCTTCATGGTACCGAAATAGTTCACATCCATTTCCAGGCGAGCGGCCGCCTCGTCGTGACCGGCCGTGATATGGCCGCCGCCACCTACACCAGAATTATTGATGAGTATTTCCACATCGGTAGCGGTTGCTGCTGCAGCGTCGACCTGGTCCTGCCTGGTAACATCCAGTGTGAGCGTCACTAGCCTGGAATCATTCAAACCAACCAGGTCCGCCAGTGAGGCTTCGTCTCTTGCTGTGGCGTAGACTTTTTTCGCCCCCATGGCTAATGCCTGTTCTACAAAGCTTTTGCCAATACCGCGATTGGAACCTGACACTAAAACTACTCTGTCTTTAATGGAAACGCCGGGCACAAAAAATCTCCTGGATAAATGAGTTACTGCTGTTGGGTTGATTTGTTCTTCGTGATCGTTTGCTGGCTGCTGTACTCGAATGTAATCGAGTCCAGTTGCGGCCTCGTCGCTACTGCAACGAGGCTCTGAATTGCAATTTACTCGTCGAGGAAGCTGCGCAGATGATCGGAGCGAGTGGGGTGGCGCAGTTTTCTGAGCGCCTTCGCTTCGATCTGTCGTATTCGCTCACGGGTAACGTCGAATTGCTTGCCCACTTCTTCCAGCGTGTGGTCGGTGTTCATGTCGATACCGAAACGCATTCTGAGGACCTTGGCTTCGCGGGCGGTGAGGCTGCCCAGGACGTCCTTGGTGGCTTCACGCAGGCCTTCATCGATGGATGAGTCGACCGGGGAGTCCACGGTGGCGTCTTCGATGAAATCGCCCAGATGGGAATCTTCATCATCACCGATAGGGGTCTCCATGGAGATTGGTTCCTTGGCGATCTTCAGGACACGGCGCACCTTGTCCTCAGACATTTCCATACGCTCGCCCAATTCTTCTGGAGTGGGTTCGCGGCCCTTCTCGTGTACCATCTGGCGAGAGATTCGGTTGAGTTTGTTGATTGTCTCGATCATATGCACCGGGATACGAATGGTTCGGGCCTGGTC
Source organism: Gammaproteobacteria bacterium (assembly GCA_003451715.1). GTDB lineage: Bacteria > Pseudomonadota > Gammaproteobacteria > Pseudomonadales > Pseudohongiellaceae > UBA9145. The sequence goes on from DMJN01000175.1 coordinate 1,473, forward strand.
TGCGATTGAGCGGGTGATGGCCTGACGAATCCACCAGGTAGCATAGGTGGAGAACTTGTAGCCGCGGCGGTATTCGAATTTGTCCACGGCCTTCATCAGACCGATATTGCCTTCCTGGATCAGATCCAGGAACTGCAGGCCGCGG
>DMJN01000175.1:1928-11208 GCA_003451715.1 Gammaproteobacteria bacterium
CAGGCCGCGGTTGGTGTATTTCTTTGCGATTGAAATAACCAGGCGCAGGTTCGCTTCTACCATTTCTTTCTTGGCGCGGCGTGACTTGGCTTCGCCGATGGACATCTGTCGGTTGATGTCCTTGATCTCAGAGACGGTAAGGCCGGTCTCCTCTTCCAACAGGCGAATCTTCTTCTGGGCCCGCAGCACTTCGGTCTTAATGTTGACCAGCAATTCCGAGTAGGCTTGTTTGGCCTTGATATGCTGATCGATCCACTTCTCATTGATCTCGTTACCGGGGAAGCTGGCGATGAAATCTTTGCGCGGCATCCTGGCGCCGCGTACACACAGGCTCATGATGGTTTTTTCATGGCGGCGCAGGCGCGCCAGCACAGCACGGATGTGGCTTAAGAGCGGTTCGAACTGACGGGGCGTCAGCTTGAAGTTCTTGAACAGGTCACCAAGCTTTTCTAACTCTTCTTTCGAACGGGCATCGGGGCGGCCACGCTTTCCAACGACGGCGCTGGTGCTTTCATATTGCTTGCGTAACTCGTTAAAGCGTATTCGAGCTTCTTCCGGATCCGGTCCTACCGGTGCATCATCGTCGTCCGAATTATTTCCGTCAGCTTTATTGGCTGCCGGGGCTGCGGCTGGTGTGACTACTGGAGGAGGAATAATTTCATCGGAGGTATCAAGATAGCCTGTTATGAGTTCATTCAGTCGGCGCTCATCAGTATCGATGAGTGCATACTCGTTCAGCACATGCTCAACAGTGCCGGGAAAGTAAGCCATGGCTTTCATCAATTCCCGCAGGCCTTCTTCGATGCGCTTGGCGATGACGATTTCGCCTTCACGGGTTAACAATTCCACGGTACCCATTTCGCGCATGTACATGCGTACCGGATCGGTGGTTCTGCCCGCTTCATTCTCAACCGCCGCCAGTGCGGCTGCCGCCTCGGCAGCTGCTACTTCGTCTGCGTCAGTTTCGCTCTCTTCATTGAGCAGCAATGCATCCGCATCCGGTGCCGTTTCGAACACTTTGATGCCCATGTCATTGATCATCTGGATGATGTCTTCGACCTGATCAGGGTCGGAGATGGATTCGGGCAGATGGTCATTAACCTCGGCATAGGTGAGGTAGCTCTGCTCCTTACCTTTGGCGATCAAAGCTTTAAGACTGGATTGGGGTGCGATTATCTCGGCCATGAACTCTCGTCTCCCCGGGCGTAAATGCCGGGTAGTGGATTTGCGTGAATAAAAGTGAGCCGGGCATTATATAGACGACCGACCAACTTGTATATCTATAAGACTGTATTAGCGGCTGCTTAGTTGCGATCTTTTGGCGCAGAAACCCGTGATTTCAACTCATCTTTGAGTTGCAGCAATTCAAGTTTTTTCACTATGTCTGACAAGATGCTGTCAAGAATTTGGTGAAATTCCTCTTCAATTCCCTCCTGGGGCGTAATCTTCTCACTCTTCAACAGCTGAGGGAGTTGGTTGCCCAGGCTGGATCCGTAGCAATAACCAAGCAGCGTATAGGTCTCTGTATTGGGGTCTTTCTGAACCATTTCAATGAGGGCCAACAAGAGTTTTCGGACTTCGTCCTCGGCACTGCGCAGAGGCTGTAGATCCCGCTCGATGCTCAGGGCAATCTCGGGATTCCTCAGTAATAATTCAATGGCTTTGAGGCCGGCCGGTTTTCTGTAGGTAGCCAGTTTTAAGACTCCACTGCGATCTCCTCCAGCTGGCCGGTCCCGCTTGTTCGAATTGTAGAACGGCGATGAATCGGGAAGGGGTGGAGCATTGCTTTGCTCTTCCTGTGGTGGAGCAGCCTCTAACAATTGATCGAGGGACTCGCTGCTGACGCCGAGAGTCTCTGATAGGCGATCCAGCATCAGTTGGGCATACACGCCACGGGGCAGTTGTCGTATCAGGGGCTTGGCAAGATTGCTCAGTCTGGCCTTGCCTTCGATGGATTTCAAATCCAGGTCCTGGGACAACTTGTCGAAAAAGAAAGTCTCCAGAGGAGTTGCTTCATCGACTTCTTTTTCAAACTGCTGTTTACCCACTCGCCTGACATGAGTGTCCGGGTCGCTGCCTTCCGGCAGAAACAGAAATCGCACCTGGCGGCCATCCTCCATATGGGGAAGGGTGGTTTCCAGTGCTCGCCAGGCAGCACTTCGCCCGGCATCATCGCCATCGAAACAGAACACGATCTCCTCTACCTGTCGGAACATGCGCGTCAGGTGTCGGGCACTGGTGGCAGTGCCCAGCGTCGCTACGGCATTGTGAATTTCCATCTGAGCCAGCGCAATGACGTCCATGTAGCCTTCGACTAATAACAGGCGGCTAAACCGCGAGCCGGATTGTTTCGCTTCAAACAGGCCGTACAGTTCAGCGCTCTTATGAAAGACCGCAGTCTCGGGCGAGTTGAGGTACTTCGGTTTGTCATCGCCAAGCACCCGGCCACCGAAGGCAACAGTTCGTCCACGACTGTCACGAATAGGAAACATGATGCGGTGACGAAAACGGTCGTAATAATGTGCATCGAGCTCGGCCGGATCTTCATCCCCGCCGCTGGTCTGGCGATCCTTCTCGATAACCAATCCGGCTTTGAGCAGTGTTTTCTGCTGATTAGCATCCGTTCCGAGGGCAGTCAGCAGATTGTCCCAGCCGGGTGGGGCATAGCCCAGGCAGAAGTCCTTGGCGATTACTCCGCTGACTCCCCTGGTTTTAAGATAATCCACTGCTTCCTGCTTGTTCTCATGCTGTCGGATCTGGTATCGGTAAAACTTGCTGGCTCTCTCGAGTACTTCTAATAGCTTGCTGTTCTCCGATAGCTTCTTGCTGGTAGCGCGTGATTCCTCCCGTGGTACATCCAGGCCTGCATCGTGGGCTAGGTTCTCGATTGCCTGTGGAAAATCGATCCCGTCAAAATTCATTACAAAGCCGACGGCATTACCTCCGGCACCGCAGCCGAAACAGTAATAGAACTGGCGATCGGGCTGAACGCTGAAAGAAGGAGTTTTTTCCGTGTGGAAGGGACAGCAGGCGGTGTAGTTCTTGCCGGCTTTTTTCAGGCTTACACGCTTGTCGATGATCTCGACGATGTCTGTTCTGTGTAGCAGATCATCGATAAATGCCTGTGGAATCAATCCGGCCATTAATGCCCTTTGAGAGGTTTGAAATTCAGATATCCAGCAGACTATTGTAGCGGATTGCAGGCAAATTGTTCGCAGCCTGAAACCACATTCCAGTGCCAGGCTCCGGTGCCTGGCAGCTGATTAAAGTGCGGGGACTACTTTGCCAGCGCCGCCTTGATCTTCTGGCTGACCAGACCCATGTCGGCGCGCCCCACCACCTTGGGTTTTAGCAGGCCCATCACCTTGCCCATGTCCTGCATGCCGGTGGCGCCGGACTCTGCCAGGGTGGAATCGATGATGGCTTGCAGTTCCTCTTCGCTCAAAGCCTGCGGCAGAAACTCCTGGATCACTGCGATTTCAGCCTGTTCCTGCGCTACCAGTTCAGTGCGGCCGGCAGCTTCGAATTGCTGAATGGAATCGCGGCGCTGCTTCACCATCTTGTCGAGGATCGAAGTAATGCGGGAATCATCCGGGTCGATTCGTTCATCGACTTCGACACGCTTGATGTCAGTCAGCGCCAGGCGGATGGTGCCCAAACGTGCCTTGTCTTTGGCACGCATGGCGTCCTTCATGGCAGCCACGATTTGTAGTTTCAGAGGACTCTCAGACATGTGGTGATGCTTGCTTGTGAATCTGCAGATTGCAGTGGTGGCCATCGCGAAGTCTGGCCACTCATGATTGCTTAGTAGAGGCGCTGACTCTTGCGGCTTTCCCGCTGCAGCTTCTTAAGGTGACGCTTTACTGCAGCCGCAGCCTTTCGTTTACGTACAGAAGTTGGTTTCTCGTAGAACTCTCTACGGCGAACTTCGGCCAGGATGCCGGCTTTTTCACAGGAGCGCTTGAAGCGGCGCAACGCGACGTCAAATGGCTCGTTTTCTTTCAGTTTTACCTGAGGCACTGCTACACCTACCTTGATTACGGTTTAGGGCGAATTTGAGGGTAAGTATCTTAATGCGCAACTGCCCGAAATGCAAAGGATTTAGGCCAACCGGTTGGGCAAATTACGCGGATTTGGGATATGTCCGGTTTTTTGGCATGATGCCCTTCATCAGGCCGGTTGGGATTGACTGTAGGCCCCGAGTGGCGGGGCTTGCCGTGACCGAGAGTGGCCATAACTTGTTCAGAGGTTCTTTGAGTCATTGATAGTACTGGGTATTGAAACTTCCTGTGATGAGACCGGATTAGCCGTCTATGACAGCGACCGTGGTCTCCTGGCGGACTGTCTGTATAGCCAAGTGGATATTCATGCCGATTTTGGCGGGGTGATTCCGGAACTGGCGTCGCGAGATCATATTCGCAAAACCCTGCCGCTGGTAAAGCAGGTCATCGGTGCAGCCGGTATTACCAATTCCGATATCGAAGGCGTTGCCTATACGGCCGGTCCCGGCCTTATCGGTGCTCTGCTGGTGGGGGCTGCCATCGGACGCTCTCTGGCAATGGGTTGGAATGTGCCGGCTATCGGAGTGCACCATATGGAGGGGCATCTGCTGGCTCCCATGCTGGAAGCCGATCCGCCGAGCTTTCCCTTTGTCGCCCTGTTGGTATCCGGTGGTCATACCCAACTGGTGCGGGTGGATGGTATCGGCCAATACCAGTTGCTGGGAGAGTCACTGGATGACGCGGCAGGCGAAGCCTTTGACAAGGTGGGCAAGATGTTAGGACTGCCTTATCCCGGAGGACCACACGTGGCGGAGCTGGCAAGCTCAGGAACTGCGGGGCGCTTCGAATTCCCACGACCCATGACCAATCGCCCCGGTCTCGATTTCAGTTTCAGCGGGCTCAAGACATTCGCGCGCAATACCATAAGTGAGCACAGTGACGTCGAAGGCGGCCTGGACGAACAGACCCGAGCGGATATTGCCCGCGCCTTCGAGGAAGCCGTCATCGCTACCATGGCGATCAAGTGCCGACGCGCCCTCGAACAAACCGGATTACAATCGCTGATCATCGCCGGAGGTGTGAGTGCGAATACACGGTTGCGCGAGGTGCTTCAGGTAGCCATGCAGAAGATTGATGGGCGCCTGTTTTACGCACAAACAAAATTCTGTACCGATAACGGCGCCATGATCGCGTACGCGGGGTGTCAGCGATTGCTGGCGGGTCAAACTGAAACACTCGCCATCGACGCATTTCCCCGCTGGTCCCTGGAATCCTTAGCAGCGATTTCCTGATGTATAGATTCAATACCCCCTGAGGATTGCAATGGATATCGTTTACATTCGTGAACTGGAGATTAAAACCATCATCGGTATCTTCGACTGGGAGAGAGAACAGCGGCAGGTAGTCAGTCTGGATCTCGAGATGGAAAGCGACATTCGTGCGGCGGCCAGCACCGACAATATCGAACAGGCTCTCGACTACAAGGCAGTGGCCAAGCGACTGGTTGATTTTGTCGAAAAATCTGAGTTCTATCTGGTAGAGACGCTGGCGGAACGCATTGCTGCAATAGTACTCGAAGAGTTCGGTGTGAAATGGCTGAAGCTGCGTCTGGGTAAACCGGGAGCGGTTACCGGATCGAAAGATGTGGGTGTCATTATCGAACGACGAGCGTCCTCAGCAAGCTCTTAAGGTGAACCACACACAACTGGATTTATCACTTGGCAATCCTCTCTTTGAGTCTCGGCAGTAATATTGATGTTGACATCAATATTCACAAAGCAGTCACGGCCCTGCAGGAAAAGTTTAGCGACCTGCGTTGCTCCAGCATCTATGAAAGTGAAGCCATCGGCTTCGTCGGTGACAATTTTCTCAATCTGGTTGCAGTCACTGACTGTGAAGAAGATCTGCAGTGCATAGTGGACAATCTGAAGGCCTTGGAAGACGCGCTGGGCCGGGATCACTCACAACCCCGTTTCTCTGCCCGACCTATCGATATCGATATTCTCACTTACGGTGACATCTCAGGAAGCGCTTGTGGAATGTCTCTGCCCAGGGCGGAGATTACCCAAAACGCATTCGTATTAAGACCGCTGGCGGAGTTATTGCCCGATTCGGTACACCGTCCTGACGGCCTCACCTACGCCGAGCTCTGGGAAAATTTTGATCAGTCCAGCCAGAAACTGTGGAGAATTGATCTCGATCGGCAACAGCGGCTTACCAATAGTTCTTAGTCGGTCATGCTGACATAGTTTTCCGTTGCTTCAATCGAGGCCATCCATGTTCCGATTGCCTCATAGCCGTGCAGATCGAAACCGCCTTCATGGGCCACATGGGTATAGGCATACAGGCTGATGTCGGCAATCGTTAATTCATCACCTACCAGAAAGGGCGAGCCGGAGAGTTGCTGTTCCATGATACTTAGCGCCTTGTGGCCACCGGCTTGCTTGCCATGGTACTCAGCTTCCCGTTCCTTAGGTAAGCCCAGGTATTTGTTGATGTAGCGCGCAGTGGCAATAAACGGCTCGTGGCTGTACTGCTCGAAGAACTGCCACTCAAGGACTTTAGCCCGTTCGTAGCGATCATCCGGCAGATAGCGGGTGCCTTCGGCCAGGTAATTGAGGATGGCATTGGATTCGCTGAGAGTGTCACCATTGCCCATATCGAGCACTGGAATTCGTTGGTTCGGATTCATTCTTGCAAACTGTTCTGAATGGGTCTCACCTGCGAGAATGTCCACAGGCACCCATTCGTGTTGCAGCTCCAGCAGGCACATCAAAAGCTTGATCTTGTAGCAGTTGCCGGATTGAATATCACCGTAGACTCTAAACATGGTGGACTCCTGTTATTTTCAGGCTAAGCTTCTTCCGCCATCGACCCTGATTACCTGGCCCGTGACATAGTCTGCATCGTTTGCCAGAAAGTAAACCGCATCGGCGATGTCCTGCTTTTTCCCAAGTGCACCGAGTGGAATGTTTCGCAGCACTCTTTCTCGAGCCTCCAATACCGATGGATCTTCAGAATCCTGCAACAGCTCTGGCCATAGAATGGCACCAGGTGCTATGCCATTGACGCGGACCTCGGGTGCCAGCTCTACCGCCAACGACCGGGTTATGGCCTGCAGGCCAGCCTTGGCGATACTGTAAATCGGGTAGTTCTTCAATGGTCGGTCTGCATGAGTATCAATCACATTGACTATGGCTCCCCTCTGGCTGGCGATTTCTTCACCGAGAGACTGGGCCAGGAAGAAGGCGGCTCGCAGGTTACTGTTGTGCAAATCATCCCACTGTGACTGCGTCACCTCGCCGAAATTTGTGGCATAAAATGAAGAGGCATTGTTCACCAGCACGTCGAGTCGCCCAAAACAGCGCAGTGCAGCACCCGCCAGTTGTTCCACTTCTGCATTGTTATTGAAGTCTGACCCGATACAGGCAGCACTGTGTGGTCTCTGTTCATTCAATGTGTCCACCAGGGCCTTTGCCGCCACCGCAGACTGTCTGTAATGAACAATGACTCGATAAGTATGCCGATGAAATGTTTCAACGATGCAGGCACCGATGCGTCGGGCGGCGCCAGTTACCAATACTACTTTAGCGTCAGCCATTGTCACCGAGCTCGAGTTTCGCAGCAGTAATTATCCTCAGGCGTTCGGTTTCGATGATTGCTTCGGGCTGTGCAGCTGGGTTGGCAGCCAATAGTGTCACGACATCAATGTCGCACACAGCTTTCAATATTCCCAGCAAAAAGTCGCGCTGCGGATAGTTCTCTTCCTCCAGACCGGTACGGCCGCGTGCATCGGCTTCACAAGCTAGCAGAAACTTATCAAACCGCTCCGGTCTTCTAATTGCATCCAGCGATTTCAGCAATCTCAGCAAGGTCTTCGGTTTTAATTGGCTGACTCGATGCAGCTTAGTGTGGTGCTCACACACGAGTGCGGCAAGTTGCGCATATTCATTCGGAACTTTCAGTCGCCGGGTAATTTCTGACTGTAGCTTCAAACCGAGCGTTTCATGGCCGAAATGGCTCGGCCATTTACTCCTGTCGGTTACCGTCTTGCCAATGTCATGAATCAGGATGGCATAGCGCAGCGCCGGGTCGTGGCTCAATCCAGCAACTTGCTCCAGGCAAAGCAGTGTGTGTATCCCTGTGTCGATCTCTGGGTGGTATTTCTCCGGCTGTGGCACACCGAATAAGTTGTCTACCTCAGGAAGGATGACTCGCAGCGCACCACATTCTCTCAATACCCTGACGAATTCGGCTGGGGAAGGGGCGGCCATGCCCCGCTCGACTTCCTGCCACACGCGCTCTTCCACCAGGTAATCCAGTTCGCCACCAGCTACCATAGACTGCATAAGCAGCGTGGTCTCGTCGGCGACTCGAAATCCAAGCTTGTGCAGATTTGCAGTAAACCGTGCCACTCGCAGTACTCGCAGCGGATCCTCGCTGAACGCCTCAGATACATGTCGCAAAACACGCGCCTCGAGATCGGCTTTACCGTTGTACGGGTCGCACAGCTGGCCATCACTGTTTTCAGCCATGGCATTAATGGTTAAATCGCGACGTTGTAAGTCCTGTTCGAGGGTAACTTGCGGGGAAGTATCGAAATCGAAACCAGTGTGACCTGGCGCCGTCTTGCTTTCCCTGCGGGCCAGTGCATATTCCTGCTTGGTCTCGGGGTGCAGAAAGACAGGAAAGCCTTTACCAACTTGTAGATAACCCCGTGACAACATGTCTTCCCTGGAGGAACCGACAACCACCCAGTCCTTATCCTTGACCGGGAGTCCAAGCAGTTTGTCGCGAACAGCGCCACCTACCAGATAGGTTTGCATAGTTTCCAGCTGTGAGTGAGTGAGCTAAATCAGCCTGTCCAGTTTCAAACTGAATAGCGCCGATGATCCTCCAGGCACATCAGAGTCAGTTCCCGACCCCAGACATAACCGGTATCCAGGGCATGCACGCGATGCCTGCCGGTTTTGCCTTCCAATGCGGCCCAATGACCGAACAGGATTGTAGCCTTATGGGTGATAATTTCATATTCATACCAGGGCTTGAAGCCGCTCGGAGCGGCGCACAATCCTTCCTTGATGCTTAAGCGCAGACTGCCGATATCGTCGCAAAATCTGACCCGTGTCAGGTAGTTGGTAATGGTGCGCAGTCGATCCTGATCCTGCAACTTGTCGTGCCAGCGAATCGGGCGATCCCCGTACATGGCGCGCAGGAAGTCCTTGTAGCCTTTGCGCTTTAAAGCCAGTTCGACCTCGGCTGCCAGGTCGAGTGTTTTC
>DMJN01000175.1:11609-11851 GCA_003451715.1 Gammaproteobacteria bacterium
CGATACAGTCGAAATGGGCGAGGCTTTTATAGCGCAACCACTTGCAGAGCTGATCACAATCGTGGGCATGCAGCAGACCGGACAAGTTGTCTTTGCTGCGCCCTGGTGCGCAGCCCTCATGGATGGCAATGCAATGTAAATCATGATTGCCGAGCACGATCTCTGTCGCATGATCGATGTCTTGCAGGAAGCGCAAGGTGTCGAGTGAACGTGGTCCCCGATTGACCAGGTCGCCAACACAC
>DMJN01000175.1:12209-12576 GCA_003451715.1 Gammaproteobacteria bacterium
TTTCAGAAGACGCCTGAGGGCCTTGTAACAACCCTGGATATCTCCGATGGCATAGGTACTCATGGCTTGGCAAACTGCTCCCTGAGTCAGCAGTATAGCATCACTGAATGGGTGGGCTGAGAACCATCAGAGATCCTCTGTCTAGTACAGAATTCCGTGTCGATAACCGCAGCATCGTGCAATGAAATGATTATCCCGGAGCACAGCGCTTGCTGATCGATTGCTCCATTGCCGATGACTGCTTCGACTCTTGTCGACTACTCTCAATCGCTCTCATTCGCCACTTATGGCATCACTGATCAGTACGTAGTCCTTAAGGCTCAGGTTTTCCGGTCGCAGGCTAGAATCCAGAGCCAATTCCTTGAGT
>DMJN01000198.1 GCA_003451715.1 Gammaproteobacteria bacterium
AAACTAAGTGGCGTCGATGCCTGGATTACCGGTCAGCGCCGCGATCAGAGCCCGAGCCGGGCTGAGGTGCCGGTAATTGAACTCGACAGTGGGTTTTCCACCGAATCCCACCCGGTCATCAAAGTCAATCCCCTGGCTAACTGGAGCTCTGCCGAGGTCTGGAACTACATCCGCATGTTCGATGTCCCCTATAACGAATTACACGATAGCGGCTACGTGAGCATCGGCTGTGAGCCCTGCACCAAAGCTACTGGGCCAAATCAACACGAACGAGAGGGCCGCTGGTGGTGGGAGGAAGCCACTATCAAAGAATGTGGGCTGCACCTGGGCAAGCTGAAGGTCGAGGACTGAAGCCACTCCTGGCGCCATCCAGCGAGAGGCTAAGTCAGTGCAGGGGGAGATCGACACCGCCAAACAACTCCTCCAGTTCACTCGGGGTTTGGCAGCTACTCGCCTCCAGTACCAGATTTCGCTGTAGATGCGGTGCAAACATCTCAATAAAATCAAGCATATAGCTGCGCAAGTAAGTCCCTCTTCTGAACCCAATCCTGGTGATGCTTGGTTCGAACAGATGGCTTGCGTCGATGGCAACCAGATCCTGGTCCGCGACGGGGTCATAGGCCATTTTCGCGACAATTCCGATCCCCAGATCCAGCCGTACGTAGGTTTTGATGACATCCGCATCAGATGCGGTGAACACCACCCGCGGGGACAGACCCTGTTTGCTGAAGGCTTCATCCAATTTTGACCTTCCGGTGAAACCAACGGTATAGGTCACGAGGGGAAAATTCGATATTTTTTCGAGAGTTAGGTCATTTACTTGAGTAAGTGGGTGCGATTTCGGCAAGAGCAGTGTTCGATTCCAGCTATAGCAGGGCATCATGATCAGCTCGCTGTACAACTCCATCGCCTCTGTGGCGATTGCGAAGTCAGCAGTCCCGTTTACGGCCAGTTCAGAGATCTGCATTGGAGTACCTTGATGCATATGCAGCGCAACCTCCGGAAATTTCTTGATAAATTCACGAATTACCGGGGGAAGCACATAGCGGCACTGGGTGTGGGTGGTGGCGATAGCCAGGCTGCCACTCTCCTCATCATGATAGTCCCGGGCCATTGCCTGTATAGTCTCCACCTTCTGCATGATTTCACCGGCTGCCCGCAGAATCGACACGCCGGCTGGTGTGACATGACTCAGATGTTTTCCGCTGCGGGAGAAGATTTCTACTCCAAGTTCTTCCTCCAACTTTCTGATTTGTTTGCTGATTCCTGGCTGCGACGTGTGCAGGGCAGCGGCTGTACGGGACACATTCAGTTCATGCCGGGTGACTTCCCGGATATAGCGTAGTTGCTGTAATTTCATAGTGATCTACTCAGGGCCCATTGCTCTATATTCTATTCAGTTATAAAAATATACCAAAATATTCCTTTTAAGTATACTTATAAGCGCCTACCTTTCATCCCTTCTCACCAGGCAGTGGTTTATGGAATTTGTGCTGCACATCCTCGCCGGTGCCGTTGTAGGCTTCGCCATCGGCCTGACCGGCGTTGGGGGAGGCTCGCTCATGACTCCCCTGCTTCTTGTATTCGGCTACCCGGTGCCTGTGGCAATCGGTACCGACCTGCTGTATGCCGCTATTACCAAGGCAGGCGGCGCACTATCCCATCACCGGCGTGGCAATGTTGACTGGAAGATTGTGCTATTGCTGGCATCGGGCAGTATTCCAGTGTCAATCCTGCTGCACGGGATATTGCTCAACTCAAGCTTTCAGGAGTCGCCGGAGTTTGAGGAACTCTTGACGTTAAGTTTAGGTGTGATGTTAATAATAACCGCTATCATTTTGATATTTAGAGATAAAATGAGAAGGAGCGCTATAGAGGAAAAACCAGAATTCTTCATGCTCACTGTTCACCGGCACAGCGCCGTCGTGACGCTGGTCATGGGGTTGCTACTGGGAGCGTGCGTGACCCTATCCTCCGTTGGGGCAGGCGTGTTCGGTGCAGCGATCCTGTTGACGATCTACAGCCAGACCACGCCTGTGCGCATCATTGGGACGGATATCGCCCATGCGGTACCGCTTACTTTTATTGCCGGTCTGGGTTATCTGGTGGCAGGCTATGTGGACTTGATCCTGCTCGTAAGCCTGCTGCTGGGCTCCCTGCCGGCTATCCACGTCGGTTCTCGCATCAGCAGTCAGGTTCCTGACCGCTACCTGCTGTATCTGCTCACAGCAATTCTGCTGGGCCTGGGATTCTATTACAGCCTATCCTAGGTTTTAGCTTGGGAATTGTATTTATCTATTTGAATTAATAGTTATTTATTTGCTACACCATGGGGCACATGACCGGTGGCGACATGATTCCGAGCCGACTCACAATGCCCCTGCTGATCATCGAAGAACACATCGGCGTCGAAAGCCTGCAGAAATTGGCCCTTGTCCAGGCCGCCCAGGAACAACGACTCATCGATGCGGATGTTCCAGGCTCGCAGGGTACGCACTACCCTTTCATGGGCCGGCGCGGCACGCGCCGTCACCAGGCAGGTGCGGATGGGGGCTTCGCCCACCGGAAATGCGCCCTGGATCTGTTGCAGACTGGCTAGAAACGGCTTGAAGGGACCGCCACTCATGGGCTCGTTGGCTGCCTCTCGTTCATTCTCCGTAAAAGCCTCTAAGCCTTTGGTTTTATAGATTTCTTCAGATTCATCTGAGAATAATACTGCATCGCCGTCGAAGGCGATTTTCAATAATTCCCGCTGTGCAGCGGATTTTTTCGAGGGCAGGATGGTGGCTGCGGCAACATTGAGTTCGAGAGCCTGCCGCACGTCGGCTCCATCGGTGGAGAGAAACAGGTGGCTATTGAAGGCTGGAATATAGCGGTAAGGGCTATCGCCTCCGCAGAATGCGGCTCGGGAAATATCCAGCTCATAATGCTGGATCGAATTAAATACCCTGAGTCCTGTATCGGCGCTATTTCGCGACAACAGAATAACCTCTACAGGCGATTGGTCCAGCAGCGTATTCAGGTTCAGCAACTTCTGCACTAGCGAGAAGGCAACGCCGTGCTCCAGGGGATCATCTTCTCGAGCTATCTGGTATTCCTGATACGCATCAAGCCCTTCTTCTTCATACACTCGATGGCTCTCATCCAGATCGAATAGGGCACGCGAGGAAATCGCTATAACTAACGGATCTATCAGGGGTTGTTGCTTAGTAGCCATAGTAATTTTCAGTTTCCGAGTAGCGCCAGCCGGCCACCGCTTCCATAGTAGTTCCAGCAGCATTTATTTGCCAATTTCGATCCCTTATACGGTGGGCAGCTAGCCTGGTGTTCGGCTGCTGCAATGTGCCTGCATCCGGCCGATAGTCTGGAACGATGAGCATTTTGACAGATCCTCAAAAACGCCCCATCGGATTAATTTTATCCGGGGGAGGATCACGGGCTGCGTATCAGATTGGTGTGTTGCGTGTGGTGGCCAATATTCTGCCCAAGCACTACAGCAATCCCTTCGATGTCATTTCCGGAACCTCTGCCGGTGCATTGAATGCCGCCTCACTTGCCACTCACGCCCAGCGATTACGCACGGGTGTGCGTACGCTGGAGTATATCTGGAAGAATATCAGTAGCGAGCAGATCTATGATCCTCAATCGGGCAACCTGCTCAGCAGTGCTTCCAGTGTGCTGCTGACCATGTTGGGCAGCAAATCCAATGGGGGTAGTAGAGTCGCTCTGCTGAACAACAGCCCACTGGGGGATTTACTGCGGCGAGTTATCAAGTTTGAGCGTATCCAGCGCAACATCGATATCGGTCTGCTGGATGCGGTAAGCGTCACGGCGTCGGCCTATAGCACTGGAGAATCGGTGTCTTTTTATCAGGCAGTCAGGGGCATTGAGGATTGGCAGGGACCGCACCGAATCGGTATCCGAACCGAGCTGGGCTTAGCACACCTCATGGCATCGACGGCCATCCCCGTCATCTTCCCGGCCGTGCAGATCGATAAGCAATTTTTTGGAGACGGCGCGATCCGCCAATTGGCACCCACCAGCACCGCCATCCACCTCGGCGCCCGACGCATCCTGGCCATCGGCGTAAGCGGAAACCGTACCCAGTCCCCCTTGGAAGACGAATTAACAGAACAACCCTCACTGTCGCAGATTATTGGCCATATCCTCAACAGTGCCTTCGTGGACACGTTGGAAAACGACCTGGAATTCCTACGCCATGTAAATGAGGTCATCCCCCACGTCTCGAAACGGGCCATACGCAATAATGACATCGAGTTGACCGAGGTGGAGCTATTGGAAATTTCACCCAGCAAGCAACTCAACCTGCTGGCCATGGAGTATTACGACGAGTTACCCAAACCCATGTCACGCTATATCAAAGAGGAATCATCGGGAACTATGCTGAGCCTTATCTTGTTCGAGAAAGGATTTTGCACAGCGCTGTGGCAGCTCGGCTTCGACGATGCGATGGCCAAAGAGGCTGAAATCAGACAGTTTTTCGGTTGCTAAGGCGGGTCTGCAGCTAGGGCCGGCTGATAACAGGCGCCGGTACCGGCCAATCCACAATACCCGTCAGGATTCTTGGCAAGGTATTGTTGATGGTAATCCTCAGCATAAAAAAACTCCTCTAGTGCTCTGATTTCAGTTGTGATTAGAGGAAAGTTTTTCTCACTCAGAGCAGACTGAAATTGTACGCTGCTGCTTTTTGCATCGGTGAGTTGCGGTGCTATTGTGGTATAGATCACCGAGCGGTATTGGGTGCCCAGGTCCTTACCCTGTCGCATCCCCTGGGTGGGATCATGTGACTCCCAGAAAGTGGCGAGCAGTTGCTGATAGGAGATTTCCGCGGGATCGTAATACACCAGCACGACTTCCGTGTGTCCGGTAAGCCCACTGCAGACATCTTCATAGCTCGGGTTGGCAGTCAGCCCGCCGGCATAGCCTACGGCGGTGCTATAGACACCAGGCAACTGCCAGAAGAGCCGTTCGGCCCCCCAGAAGCAGCCGAGTCCAAATACCGCTTTTACCAACTGTTCTGGCATCGGTTCCACAATACGCCTCCCCGATACGAAGTGCTGGGGTGAAAAATCAAGTGGCTGTTCCCGGTCAGGAATGGCATTTTCCCGTCTAGGCAATTCAAGTGGTTTGTTACTTCGCATCAACAACATCAGGTATTCCTGGCGCTTTTTTACTCATATTGATTGATTAATAGGATTGCGGCATGATGCTCCGAGCCGCTTTTCATCGCCATATTGTACTGCAATTCAGCCCTGTCCATTAGTATCCGCAGCATTGGAGACCAGCAGATTCGGCGAGCGAAACACAGCCACCCAATAATAATAAACCCAAGAGACTATTGAGGTTCCCATGCATCGAATATTACTCGCGCCATCACTTCCGCTGCTTATCAGGGTATTCAGCTTGCTGGGTAGTTTGGCTATTGCAAGTACTGTAGCGGCGAACCCTGCAACATTAACAGCAACCCACAATCAGTCTCCAACGAGTGTTCCTATGGCTTCTGACACTATGCCCTCTGATACTGCACGGCTGGCGAACAATGACGCGCCCATCACTGAATTCGAGATAGCCGTTCCCGATGAGGCAATCGCAGACCTGAAGCGGCGCTTGCAGAATACCCGCCTGCCGGATCAGATTGAGAACAGCAGTTGGGAATACGGCACCGATCTCGCTTACCTGACTGAACTCATCGAATACTGGCAGGATGATTTCGATTGGCGTGAACAGGAAGCTCAATTAAATCAATTCGATCAATTCAAAACTGAAATTGATGGATTAACAATGCACTTTATCCATCAGCGTTCCGAGAATCCCGATGCCATACCGCTGATGATCGTCCACGGGTGGCCCGGTTCCATCAGTGAATTCATCAAGATTATCGGGCCGCTCACCGACCCGCTTGCCTATGGCGGAGACAGCGCCGATGCCTTTCACGTGATCGCGCCCTCTCTACCAGGCTTTGGATTCTCAGGAATTCCCAGGCAGCCCGGCTATAATCCCGAGAAGATTGCCCACGTGCTCGCCGCCTTGATGGAAAAAATTGGCTACTCCCGTTACGCCATAGCCGGCGGAGATTGGGGAGCGATCATCAATCGTCATCTTGCCAACAATTACCCTCAGCGGCTGATTGGGCTGCATTCGAACATGATGCTGGCAGGACCTCCCAGTGATCCGCAACAACGCGCTGCAGTGACCGAAGCAGAGGAAGCGGCTCGTACTGACCGTGGCGCCTATATGCAGAACGAGCGCGCATATCAACAAATTCAAGGCAGTAAGCCGCAAAGCTTAGGCTATGGATTAAATGACTCTCCGGCTGGATTGGCAGCCTGGATCACCGAGAAGTTTCATGGCTGGACCGATATGCCGCAAGGTGCCGATGGCTATCTGGATAATCACTTCAGTAAAGATGAAATTCTCACCAACATCGCTATCTACTGGTTCACAGGTACCATAACTGCCTCCACGCGTATCTATTATGAAAACAGCAAGACACCGGTGGAAAATCCCATCGGCTATATCGACGTGCCAACCGGGGCTTCAATTTTTCCAGCGGAAATTTTCATAACACCCCGCGCCTGGGCCGAAGCTGCCTATGACCTGCGCCACTGGAGTGTCATGGATGAAGGTGGGCATTTCGCTGCATTGGAAAAACCGCAGCTCTACCTTGGTGACTTACGTGAATTTTTTCGTTTATTGCGCTAGGAAGCTGGTGAATATGACCATTCTCGCTCACAGCGAGACTACTCTGGCACACAGATATGACTGATCTTACCCAGATTCAAGCAAATGAAATGAAGGGCTTCCTGGCCTGGATTGAGCGATCGGGGAATAAACTGCCTGATCCGGTCTTCCTGTTTTTCTGGTGCATCGCCGCCGTCATTGTGATTAGCGTGCTGGCGACACTTGGCGACGTTTCTGCTTTGCACCCGACACAGGTGGATACGGACGGCAATCCAGTGTTGGTCTCAGCGGAAAGCCTGTTGTCGGCAAGCAACCTGCAAAGGCTGCTGGTGGAAATGCCTGCAACCTACACCGCCTTCCATCCCTTGGGCTATGTACTGGTGGTGATGCTCGGTGCCGGCGTGGCTGAAAGATCCGGGCTGTTTGCCGCAGCGATGAGCGCTTCGATGACCAACGTACCGGTTGCCATCCTCACTCCCGCTGTCGCCCTGGTTGGCATGCTGGGTAATCTGGCTACCGATGCTGCCTATGTCGTGCTGATACCGCTGGCGGGTGTGATCTTCGCCGCTGCTGGTCGTCACCCCATCGCAGGTATCGCAGCCGGCTTCGCCGGTGTGTCTGGCGGATTTTCTGCCAATCTTATACCCGGGCCACTGGATGCCCTGCTATTCGGCATTACGGAATCTGCGGCAGAGACAACCATGCCAGCATGGGATGCCAATATCGCGGGCAATTGGTGGTTCATCATCGCCATGACCTTGGTTTTTCTTCCCGTAATTTGGTACATCACCGATAAGATTATCGAACCAAGGTTAGCACCCCTGGCCGGTGGTAGTGCTGAAAGCAGCACGGCTGGCCTGGTCAAAGATCCATCGACCGAGTTTAACACCTCAGAGCTAAAGGGATTGGGAAGAGCCGGCTATGCCACTCTCGCTGTGATCGTAATCTGGATTGTCTTATGCGTCGCTCCTGGCACGCCATTGATCGACGATGAAGCTATTGGCATCGCACAGTTTACTCCGCTGTTTCAGAGTCTGGTTGCTGGTTTTTTTATTTTGTTCCTGGCTGCAGGCTGGGCTTACGGTAGCGCAGCCGGATCGGTAAACGATCACCGGGACATTGTGCGAATGATGAGCGAGGCCATGGCGGACCTGGCTTACTACCTGGTACTGGCTTTCGCAGCGGCACACTTTGTTGCAATGTTTAACTGGTCCAACCTGGGATTGATATTTGCAATCAAAGGAGCGGCTGTATTACAGGGGTCAAATCTCCCAGATTCAATCCTGCTCGGGTTTATTATTCTGTTTGGTGCAACAATTAATCTATTCGTCGGTTCAGCCAGCGCGAAATGGGCATTACTCGCACCGGTACTGGTACCGATGTTGATGTTAATCGGTATAAGTCCGGAAATGAGCACCGCAGCCTACCGTGTCGGCGATGGCGCCACGAATATCATCACACCACTAATGCCTTACTTCCCCCTGATCCTGGTGTTCTGTCAGCGTTGGCAGAAAGAGTTCGGCCTGGGTAGCCTGGCCGCGACGATGCTGCCTTATTCCGTAGCCCTGTTAGGGGCCGGCTTGCTCATGACTGTACTCTGGGTTGTACTGGGATTACCCCTGGGTCCCGGCGCTACTGTTGAGTTCACCCTGCAATAAATCATCTTGCGACTAGCAGATACCCGCCTGGGCCGTACTAAAATTTAAGTCAATTGGTTAGATTTTTAGATGATCGATTAAGAATTAATCTGATATTAGGAATCCCGCTGAATAAATATACAGCAGAACCCTTAACGTCTGTTATTGGTGTTATGAACACTCAGGCAAATTTGCAGCCACTAGAAAACAGAATTATTTCTGAATTTAAAATAAACTGTGCGACCCGATACCTTCTATATCCAAGATTTCCAGCTCCATGCACTTTTATCAAAGCGGCTTAAGAAGGTAACAATCGATCCTTAATGTCAAAACCGGGCGCGCACTATTTCCGGTGGGTCTGCATCCCCAAAATGGGGCTGCACAACAAATATTTCGCTGCCAACGGCTGCCGCTATTGTAGCTTGCCCTTCGAAGCTTGCCATGCCGGTGAGTCGGGCGCTCATCCAATGGTCGTCGCTGGCATACTTCATGACGCTGCTGGTGTTATTGGAAGTCGAAACAAGTCCACCGTCAGCTGCCCACACCAGACCGTCACCGCCAGTCGCCGGGAAGTCGATATCAACGATAGACCAGCGTTGCGGATTATCCACCGGAATTCTAATTAGCTGCCCGGTTCCCGATGATACGGCAATTAAATAACCCTCGGGATTGTATTCGATGCCATTCAGGTTAAATCCCGATTCCCGCCCGAAGTCGACAAGCACACTGGCTCGATAATAAGTGTCTACTTTATAGATGAGGCTCATGCGTGTATCCGTGACGAAGGCGACCCCAGCGGCACTTACAGCGACGTCATTGGCGAAGTAATTGGCATCACCGGGCGCATCCTCAACACTCCCTGACAAATCTACCATCGCCAGCCGTTCACCACTGCCTAGATCATAGATTCCAAGCATGGCGGCCCCGGTACTGCTGTCACGGTCGGAATTGGCAACCAGCAAGCGATTCCGCACCTCATCGACTTCGATACCGACACTCGCCATTAACGCTGTATCAGTAATTACAGCTGTCATGCCACCGCGGGTGGAAATCTGGTAGATGGTGCCATCGGCCAGTGAGAAACCGGCCATTATTGGTATCGTATTCAATACCTTCGGGGATGAAGCCAGTTCGCTCGGTTACAATGCGATCAGGGATAGAAGCGCTACCACCGCTACCGGTGGTGCAGGCGACTGGCAGGCAGGCCAACAATGTGATGGCCAGATGTTGAAATCTCATGAATTACCTCGAATTTGATAGACTTCGGATCGAAATATCATTCTACTCCGAAACAGGAATGGCCCTTCAATCAAAACTTTGTGGAATGGCGGTGCTTTGTTTTAATCTGCAGAACCAGAAAAACCAGGCAAAGAGTATTCAGCCCTGAAAAAAATCCCACTCTATAGCAGCCATCTGATGTTCCTGCTGGCACTGTATTTAGTATTCGTCCAGTCGCTTGTCGTTATAGCTGCCGAATTACCGAATCAAGCCGTTGTAAGCAACGCTGACGGACAGGCATGGAATCTCCTGATAGCGCTGTTTGTACTGCTGGCTAGTGTAGCCAGCGCCGCACTGCCGGTTGCGGCGCTAAGACAGTGGCAGGGATATTGGCGCCTGAGTGCCGGATTGTCACTGGCAGTACTCGGTGCCTGGTTGGGGTTGATCTTTATTTCCCGGCTGTTCTCGGCGGACGCACACCGACTCTGGGCGCTGGAAATCTTCGCCTGGTCCATGCTCAATATGATCTACATGGTAGCCCTGATGACGATCAAACGCGCTTCTGAGAAGGCTGATCAGAAAAACACTCTATCTGATTGAAAGTATTGTATTAAGCTATACTGAAAATCTATCAGTGTAGCCTCCATGCAGCGAATCCACCCTCCAGGCTGTAGGTATCTGAGAAGCCCTGTTCGGCCAGATAAGCCGCCGCACCCTCACTCATAAGCCCATGGTAACAATACACCAGCAGCGGTACGTTCAGATCGGCGCCTTCAATAAATTCCTGCAGGTTGCCGTTATGCAGATGTACCGCCGATTCGATATGGCCCCGCAGATAGGCCTGATCATCTCTGATATCGACTATTTGAACCCGCCCGGGTCCATGGGCCTCAAGCAGCAATCGTGCCTCAACAACGCTGATGCGGCGATAATTCATCGGAAACTCAGTTCTCCCAGCCAGTCTGATAACTCTACCAAATCATCCGCTGATTGACCCGGTTTCCGGCGCTTAACCACCACCTCCCAACGTATACTTGATTAGACTGTCTAACTGTAGCTTGACTTTCTTTATACTGCTTACTTATACTGCGCAAGTTCTTTCATATCAAAGCTTGGAAAAACCATGCTGAGTAGTAAACAACTCATTGATATAACAGGTATTTCAAGAGCTACCCTCAACAATTATGTGGCTCTGGGTATATTGCCTAATCCTGTGGTCAAGGCCCCTGTAGGTGAGACTGGACGGGCAACCCGGCTCGGTTATTTCGAAGAAGGTGCAGTGGACTGTATAAAAGAAGTGCAGAAGTTGAAGAAGCAAGGCCATTCCATGACCCAGATTGCAGAGATATTAGGAACTGCTGCTGTCGGCGCTGCTCCGCCTGCTGCCAGGAAAAAACAAGCAGCTGAGGTATCCTCGGTAGGTGAGCAGAGATCGCTCACCGACCTTTCCATCGATGCCTCTATCGACGACTTTCCCGGCCCCGCCTACATGGTTAGCAATAGTTTCGAGCTGATTTGGTGGAATGAAAAGGCCACTAGCTCATTCTTCAGCTGCGATGACAATCTCCCGGCCGAACTGGAATCCAGGAATCTTTTGAAGTTGTTGTTCGGCACACCAGTTGCGCGAGACGACGACCACATGATGGAACTGTTAAAACCGCACATGGCAGCGGGTAAGAAACGCCTGACGCAACAGACATTGATCAAGATCTATTCGACTCTCGATGCAAGACAATTGAATATTCTTAAAGACAGCTATGATGCTGTCGAGTCACTCGGTGAAGATCCCATCGCGCACTATCCTATGATTCTTTCTGATGGTGATGGCGAACCCCAGTTGTTTGATCTGTACATCAGCTTCTACCGGGAAGGAATTCTCTTCACCTTCAGTCCGATCGTATTAAACGATGATTACTTGTTGGAATTCCTCGGCAAAAGAAATTACGTCATCAATGAACTGTTGAAGAAGCGCAAACCCTACCTGACAGATGTCACTGTGCTGGTTGCCGACGTGCAAAACTCAACCCGTATCTGTTCCGAGCTTCCCGCTGAGGAGTATTTCGAACTCATCAATAACATCTGGCAACAGAGTGAGCCGATATTCAGGAAGTACTATGGCACCTACGGTAAGCATGCTGGAGACGGCATGGTGTACTACTTCTTCCCGCAGCCGGATTGCGATCACAAATTGAATGCCATCAAGTGTTCGTTGCAACTCAAGAAGATGATGAAAAATATTACCCAGCAGTGGCAATCGAAGAAAGGCTGGTTTAACGATATGCATCTGAACGTCGGCCTCAATGAAGGCCAGGAGTGGTTTGGCAGCTATCACGCCGGAGGACACGTAGAATTTACCGTACTTGGAGAGACGATTAACCAGGCTGCACGGATGAGCGACTTCGCCAGACACGGATCGGTGTGGGCCACCAAGAACATGTTGAATCAGATTCCAGTTGAGCAGCGCAAGCGTATCAATTTTGGCATTACCCGTAAGACCCTGCATGGTGAATCTGTCTTTATCACCGATACCTATTCAAATCTCGGCAACCTGCTGGATGATGAGGGGCAAAATAATCGCAAGTTTCGCGACATAGAAATGTTGCCTATAACTGAGATAAGGGACATCTCGCTCGATACCGCGTAGCTTCGCTCGTAGTGCTTTTCGACTCCTTATCGATCCCTGACTCCTGCCGCTCATACAATCTATAAAGCGCTCAGGGCTGCACACATTTGCACCGGTCTACATTGCTTAGATAGCAGTAGCCCCGACGACGAGAAATCCAAGCGTGGCGATCGCACCGCTTATAAGTGCATAGGGTAACTGGGTTCGCACGTGATCGATATGATCCGTGGCCGAGGCCATGGATGCCACTACGGTGGTATCGCTAATTGGCGATGCATGATCCCCAAAAACAGAGCCGGAAAGTACCGCAGCGAGGAATAGCGGAGGCGGCAGTTCCAGTGACAAGGCAATCTGCAGTGTCAGTGGAATCATGATAGCGAAGGTTCCCCAACTGGAGCCGATAGCAAACGCGATAAAGCTGGAGCAGAGAAATAACAGCGGCAATAACAGCAACTGTGGAATGCTGCCCTGGACAAGACGGGCCACGTAGTCGCCGGTACCTAACAAGTCCGCGACGTCACCCAGGGCGAGGGCGAATAACAAGATCATCGCCACCGGTAGAAAGCCACCTGCCCCACGCAGGAAAAATTCCATCAATTCATGCAGTGTATTGCGCCGTTGCAGTAATACCAGCAGCCACACGCTTAGCAGGGCTGTCAGCACCGCCCACAACACTGCTGTCGACCCCGAGCCATCACTTATTACGCCGTCTCCGGTGATATAGAGCCCCAGCGGCATGGTCAGTACCATCACGGCGATCGGAATAATCATGAAGTGTGCCCTGTCTTCAGCGCCAGCTGTTTCGTGTTGAGAGAGGATGGATGGGTCCACCATCGGCGTGGCA
Organism: Gammaproteobacteria bacterium; assembly: GCA_003451715.1. GTDB lineage: Bacteria > Pseudomonadota > Gammaproteobacteria > Pseudomonadales > Pseudohongiellaceae > UBA9145. The sequence continues at coordinate 13,025 of DMJN01000198.1, forward strand.
TCGGGCCACAACAGCTCACCTGACTCAGTGCGTTCTTGCGCCTGCCGCATGGGGCCGATATGCAGGTTTTGCCAGATAACCAAAGCCGAGAAGAGAATGACAGTGATCGGGTACAAATTAAACGGAATGGCAGCGACAAACACGGCGATGGGATCTTCGATATCCGCCGAGGCAATCAAGCCTATCACCACGGCTCCCCAGGCATTTAATGGAATCATGATGCATATCGGTGCCGAGGTTGAATCGATAATATAAGCCAGCTTCTCACGGGCAATTTTATAGCGGTCGAACAGGGGACGGGAAATTGCCCCGGCCACCAGCAGGGTGATATTCGACTCAATGAAGATTACGATGCCCGTGCAATAGGCCAGCCATTTGGCCTTGCCCGGTGAATTTACCCAACGGCGCTGCTCCAGCAGCTGAATAAAGCCCCGCACACCGCCTACTTTCTCTATGGTGGCTATCAGCCCGCCGATGATAAGTGTGAAAACCAGCACACGGGTATCACCGGCATCGCTGAATACATTGATTACCCCTTCGATTGCCAGTGCTATGCCAGCCAGTGGATTTGCCGACTCCAGAATACAGAAACCAATCCAGATGCCGATGCTCAGGGAGATAATGACCTGCCGGGTGACTATCGCCAGTACGATCGCTAGCATTGGCGGCAACACCGACATCCAACCGGCTTCATACATGACTATATCCTGTTGCTCCCATGGCTTCCTGCCGGCTTCGGTGAATAGCTGAAACGCTGTCGACTGCCAGGCACAAATGTGCAGCAAAACCGGGTACTAATTCAAGTGATGCATGGTTATTTCTGGCAATCTATGCTAAATCTAGCGCCTGATACGGTGCCGACTCTCGAATTTTCAGCACTTCAATTCTCCGACCCTGCAGGAGGTTGAAAGATATGGAGCGACCTGCCTTGGTGCCTCGAAAGAGACCTTCAGCAAGCATTTGGAGACTTTCCAAATAGGAGTATTGGCAGGTGTCTACAACGCCCTCAATACTCCTTTTTTTTAGACATGATAATCAGCAACCCACTAGTTGACGCCTATCTCGTTTCGCTTTCTGAGGAAAGACGAGCGGCGATGTGCCGGCTGCGAGAAGTCATTGTTGAGAATCTCCCGGAGGGATTCGAGGAAATCTGCAATCTGACGCCGGCTTATGTGGTTCCCCTTTCGAGGTTTCCCGATGGTTATCACTGCACTCCCGACACACCGCTGCCCTTCATGGGTATCGCTTCTCAGAAGGGGCACATCGCTCTGCACCACTTCGGTATGTATGTCGATCAGGCACTCATGAATTGGTTTGTTGCGGAATACCCGAAGCGCATCAGCAGTAGATTGGATATGGGAAAGAGTTGTGTCCGTTTCAGGAAGTTGGATGAGCTTCCCTATCCACTCATCGGACAGCTCGCTGCCAAGCGCAGTGTCGATGAGTGGATTACATGCTACCGCCAGGCGCTGCGATAGTTGTTTGAGTTAGAAGGCTTAGAGTTTTCTTACTTCGATATCGCCGACACCGACTTCGATTTCCATTTCGAGCTCACCTGATCCGTGGTAATAGGAATCGGCACTTACAAAGCTTCGCTCGTTGTCGGAGCTGTTAGAAAAGCCCCGCACTGTAGCATCGCCAACACCGACTGAGGCGTGAATCGAATCATAATCGACATCCGCCACCTCGACTCGCACCGCACCAACGCCCAGTTCCATTTCCAGGTCGTTAGCGAAGTCTTCAATCTGAATGTCGCCGACACCCATCTCGATTTCCAGTGCCAGCTTGGCCGGCATTCTGATGTACCAGGTTTGCTCGATGTTCTGCTCGTTTATACCGATATACACCTCTGAGCCTCTGTCGTGGATTTCCAGTTCCACATCTTCGGCATCAGGGCGTTGAAATGAAAACCAGCTGCGTGGCGCTTCAATATCGATTTCGAGTTGTATCTCGTCACCGTCATAAGTTTCGATATCCACTTCGCCAACGGATATCTCCAACTGCACCGTATCTAAATCACTGGCATCGATAACTTGTTCTATATGCTTGTAACGATCCGCCAGGGCCACAGACGATGCCATTAACATGGCCGGGAGAATAAGAATTGCTGAAGATTTCATACTGAACTCCTCTCAGTGATTGATCGAACACGGGCGTACACCGCCCATGAGGACTATGCTATTTAGACGTTACCAGGCGAATATAGTTACAGGGGCAGCGTATGTTCACATCCCCTGATAAATCTTGCCGCCGCTACCAGCCACCCAGGGTATACCATAGGGATCCACGCTCACCTGTCGGGCACTGCCATGCACCTGGATCCAATCATAACCACTCCAGCGGTAGATGCCATGGCCGCCGCTGCCACCGCTGGTGCCGATGATCCAGACCGAGCCGTCAGCACCAATGCCGATATCCCGAGCGGAACTGGGACGCCTGATCCACATGCCATCAATGAGTTCGTAGATATCGTTGGAATTGTCGATTACCCAGGGTGTGCCGTAGGGATCGACGTCTATCCGCACTGCGGAACCAGAGGTTCGATCCCAACTCACCCCATTCCATCTGAAGATTCCTCCGCCAGCAGCAACCCAGATCGACCCATCGGCCACTATGCCAATATCGCGGGCATCCCCTTGCATCTGCTGCCAATCGCCGTTCACCCACTGGTGAATCTGATGCTTGTCGTTCACAACCCAGGGAGTCCCGTCGGGTTCCACATCGATGCGCACGGCGGCCCCGTGAACCCGCTGCCAGCGTGATCCGGCCCAATAATAGATTCCGAATCCCCCCGACCGCTCATCGGTACCGATAACCCATACCGAGCCATCGGCCCCGATGCCGATATCGGAAGCCTCTCCCTGGAGGCGATTCCATACAGGCTGGACGATGAGTTGACTGTCCTCTATGGGGTCGGCATAGCTTCCCCAGTTTATTAGCTCGAGTTCACTATCACTCAGTAGCTGAAATTCAGCCCAATAGGATAATCCATCGATAAGAATTTCCGGAATATAGAGTATGCCCTGCTCCAAGCTGCTGGCTATCAGTGCGTCGTGTTGAGTCACCTTGATTGTCGCCAGCAATTCCAGCTGAATTGGATCTGAATCGGGGATGATTAGAAATTCTGCCGAGTAGTATGTGTTGGCAGCAGTAAGGTAAGGACATAAAGGATGTCGTCGATCACGTTGGCTTGCTGAGAAACTGCTGGCCAACTCAAGCTCATGAACAGAACCCGCAGCATGCCGTTCAATTGCCCGGGCGGTGCATGTGTGTGGCTATTCTGCTGCAAAAGGTTTCCTGTGGCAGATTCGGCGCTGTGGCCAGTAGGACCTTACTGTAGTCACATCCGCCTGAATGGGAGATTAATGCCCTATGATCTTCGAAGCATTCCTTTAGAATCGGCAGGCAATCCGGAAATCGGTATTACCGCGGTTTCTCCACAAATAGCTCAATTCCTGCCTCAAAGTGCAGACAAAAGAAACACAGGGCGTGGTTTTAAGCCGCTTCGATAAATGAAGCAGCACAACTGCCTGACTGCAGTCTCCCTTTCCGCTGATGGCCAAGAGTAATGTTTCAAGAATTCCAGTCTGCAATCCTGCCTTTTCTGACTATCTTCGGTGATGACCTTTACATACAGGCACTGCTGGCAATGGCGCTGGCTTTGCTGGCCGCCCTGGTCTTTAACCGTGTCATCATCAGTGGCCTGAAAAAGCTGGCGGCACGCACCAGTCTCGATCTTGATGACCATTTTATAGATTTGTTACATGCGCCTATCTACTACAGCATCTTGCTGCTGGGGATCGCCAGTGCCACGCTGATTCTGTCTCCACCGACATTGACGCTTAACATTCTCTTTTCCCTGATCCAGTCTCTTGCCATCATCATATGGGTGGTTTTCTTTCTGCGTGGCAATCGCATCCTGCTGACGCGTATTTCAAGAATCGAGAATCGCTTGAAAATTGTTCACCATCAGACGTTGCCGCTGTTTCTGAATCTGTTCAATATCATTATTGTCGTGCTGACTGTCTATCTCCTATTCTCTGCCTGGAATATCGACATGACGGCCTGGCTGGCCTCGGCAGGCATTGTCGGTATCGCAGTAGGCTTTGCCGCCAAGGACACCCTTGCGAACCTATTTTCCGGTGTGTTTATCCTCGCGGATGCTCCCTATAAGATTGGCGACTTCATCGTGCTCGAAAGGGGCGAGCGCGGTGCAGTGACCCACATCGGTATCCGCAGTACTCGCATACTCACTCGCGCCGATGTGGAAGTGACCATCCCCAACTCGGTCATGGGTAATAGCAAGATTACCAACGAGTCGGGTGGCCCCTACGAAAAATACCGCTGCCATGTTTCAGTCGGTGTCGCCTACGGCTCGGACATCGACAAGGTGCGTGAATTACTTACTTCTATTGCTCAGGCAGAAGAATTGGTCTGTACAGATCCCGAACCGCGGGTGCGGTTTCGCCTCTTCGGTGCATCCAGCCTGGATTTCGATCTCCAGGTCTGGATTCAGAAACCGGTAATGCGCGGTTCCGTCGTGGATAGTTTGAATAGCGAGATTTATCGGAAGTTTAACCAACACGGCATAGAGATTCCTTATTCAAAACAAGATTTGTACATCAAGGAATTGCCTGCAGGGGAATAGGCCCCGTAAGCGCAGCAGGGTATAAGATCAAGCGTCGTCAAGATCGAGCGTCACGTCCCCTTAAACGACAAACGCCCCGGACCGGTTATCACCGGTCCGGGGCGTCATCCCCTGCTAAGTGCAGGTTAAACTCAGGGCGTCACCGTTACCGGTATATACCCGTTCGTCCAGCAGCACTGATTGTCGAACCTGCTGTCCGGTGCCGCGAAATTATCGACCCGCAGCCGAACGACATATTCACCCGGTTCCGAAAACGTGGCTTGTGTCGTCACTTCGGTCCAGTCGCTATCGCCGCCCTCACCCGCTTGCACCCTGTTACGACCAAGTGTGCTCTGGGGTTCGAATTCGGGTCTGGCCATAGCCGGTCCCTGATGCAGGATCCATTCTGTACCCACCGGGAAGTAATTGCTGTCAAGATCGTAACCGGCTCGCTCGCCGTTATCTCTTACGAAGGCCGACAAGGTCACTGGGGTCCCAACTGACGCATTTACCCGGGGACCCATGACTCCCTCGCGGCCGTAGCCTTCAGGCCCACCCGGGGTGAATTGAACACCTGGATTCAACGAGCCGAGCGCTCTTACTGCTGAGCTCATCTCGTAGGCTATGGATGCGGCTCGTCCAGGCACTGAGTAGCTGTGCCCTGCGTGAGACAAGGTCCACACAATCTCAGTTCCGGCCATGCCAGCCGGTACCGTGACGGCGAACGCTCCCCTTTCACGAATACCCGTCAGGCCGAACCGCCTGTACACCGGGAAGTGCGAGGGTTGCACCCCATCGAACTGCACCGGACGGATGTAGTTGTTGGGGCCGAGCGGGATGTCAACGATCTCATCCGTGTTCCGGTTCATGAAGCCGAAGACCATCGTGACTGAGCCGTCACCATTGTCTATCCAGCCATCAAAGAACGGCGCTACGAGATCACCGCTCTTTTGAAACTGGGCTAAGGGGTAGTCACGCAAGTTGGCTGGTAGTTGTGCATAGAGAGGCGCAGCGATCAGTCCCATTAGCAGAACTGCGAAAGCCCCGGCTACAAGCCGTTTAAACCTGCTCATCAGAATCTCCTTCTTTGTGAGGCATTAGGCCTCTCTTCACCGCGCTCCGCGAGCAGCTGCTCGTAACCCTCTTCGTCCAGATGGGTGACGGCGATCCAGGCATGGGACATCTCATCGGTTGTCCTCTGGCCCATACCAACCCACTGATCCGGATCTGGATTAAGCGGATTATCCGCGCTGTTGTCGTACCATGCGGTCAGAATGATGGTCGCATTGGCCGGTACCAGCGGTTGGGAGCCTTCATCGTAGATGTGGCTGTGG
>DMJN01000110.1 GCA_003451715.1 Gammaproteobacteria bacterium
GCAGACATCGTCAGCAAGGCGCTGATGATGAGGCTCATTAATAGGAAAATCTTTTTCACGGGTAACCTCCAACTCATTGTTCAGTCTAATCGTTCGATCTGTATTCTATCTGCTTTGTTCTAGTGAAATCTTCTAGGGTCGCTAAATATACACTATTTTGGCACTGAATCAGCTCAATAAAAACCTCAGATAGACTAAATGTAGGTCTTTCAGGGCTCAATTCTGGTACTCGCGTCTAGGGTAGTGCCAGCGTAATCAGGCTGGCGCTACTACCGCCGCCGGAAGCGATGGAAATATACTGTTTGCCGTCGATCATATAGGTCATGGGCGAACCCTGGGGAAAAGCCGGCAGTTCGACCTCGTGCAGTATCTCACCCGTGGCCTTATCCATGGCCTTCAGCATCGGCACACCATCGGTCATCGCGATAAAAAGCAGAGACTTGGTAACCAGCACAGTAACAAAGGTCATCACACCTACCGGCCCCGGGTCCGCTATGCCCCTGTCGATGAGTGCCTGTCGTATTCCCTCACCGTTGGGTACAACCCACTCGTATTCACCGGTATTAAGATTAACTGCACTAACGCGGCCGTAAGGAGGCTTCAAAAGAGGCAAGCCCTGGGGCCCGCTCACGGTGGTGGGTAAACCATTCTTAACATAGGCAAATTCAGTGTCCAGTGACTCTGTCGACACGACCTGTGTCAAGGCGGGCCGGGTCCAGGATGGAATATAGAGTATGGAGGTCTCCGGGTCGTATGCAGCCCCGGTCCATTCGGCTCCACCGCCGTCACCGGGAATCTGTACCGTTCCCTCCAATGAGGGTGGAGTGAAAAGTGGTCCATACACATATTGATTAATAATCGTCAGAGCCCCCTCTCGGAGTTCTGGAGTAAAATCAATCAGATCATCCTCGTTCACACCCTGAACTTCGAAAGCAGCTGGACGGGTGGGAAAAGGCTGAGTTGCTGCGGCACGTTCACCCGGAACCGTGCTGGCTGGAACCGGGCGTTCTTCGATGGGCCAGACCGGTTCACCGGTAACTCTGTCCAGAACATAAACGAATCCCTGCTTGGAAACTTGAGCGAGTGCCTTGATCTCTCTCCCATCGACGGTAATGTCGACTAGATTGGGCGCTGCGGGCAAATCATAGTCCCAGATTTCATGATGACTTGTCTGAAAATACCAAACCAGCTCACCTGTTGCCGCATCCAGACAGACAATGCTGGTGCCGAAAAGATTGTCGCCGAGTCGTTGTCCACCATAATAATCGTTACTGGGTGTTCCAAAAGGTAGGTAGACATAACCCAGCTCCGGATCGGCACTCATCAATGTCCAGACATTGGCGGCCCCGCTCACTTTCCAACTATCGTTTTCCCAGGTTTCGTTGCCGACTTCTCCTTCCTGTGGAATGGAATGAAAAATCCATTTCATCTCACCGGTGTTTACGTCAAATCCTCGAATGTGGCCAGGCGGTATATCAGTTTGTTTTTCTGGAACTTCGAAACCTAACATCGGCGAATCCTGGATTATTCCTCCAATAATGATCGTGTCGTTGACGATTGTCGGGGCGGCACTAATGGAGTATCGCGATCGATTGACTTCCCTTTCCAGGCCGACAGTGAGGTCCACTTTGCCTTCGTTGCCAAAACTCCTATCGGGGAGCCCTGTCTCCGCATCGATGGACCAAAGAAAGGCATTATTCGTGCCCATGATGATGCGCTTCTTGCTGCCTTCTTCCCAGTAGCCCACCCCGCGGTGATTGAATCCCATGTTGGCGGGCCTGCCATGTTCCCAGGTTCCAGTGTCAAATGTCCACTTCTGTTCTCCTGTAACCGCATCCAGTGCGGCAATGTTACCCAGCGATGTGCTGATATAGAGGATGCCATCAAGCTGAACGGGCGTGGACTTGAACCCTGCCGGCACCAGCCGAGGTCTGATCTCAATTTGAGCATTGTCCACAGAATTCCATGTCCATGCGACCTGCAAGTCCTGAACCGTGTCGCGATTGATTTGATCCAGCTCGGCGTATTTCGAGGAACCCTGATTGTTTGCGTAATGTGGCCATTCATAGTTCTGCGCAGCGCTACTGAAGCTGAGAATCGATAGGGAGAAACCAAAAATCAGTAGAGTTGTAGGATATAAGCTATAAGATTTGTTCATGATGTTATTTTCTAGTCAGATGTGTCACTCTCGTGGGGTCGGCCAGCATATGTCAGATTCGCTTTTACTGTCAAAGATTCTGGGATTGCCGGCCCATTCGAACGAATACGATAATACTCCAGGCTCAAATCAGCAAGCTGCCAAACTGGACCATTGATTTGAATCGATTGAAGTAAGGGGGAAGCAAGGTGGGTGTGAAATCTCATGAAAACTGGACCAGGTATACAGCAGTAGGATTCGCCCTTTCGCTGCAGTTATTCGCCCTGGATTCAGTCAATGCCCAGCAGGCCCTAAGCTATACCGATGCACAGGCCAATGCGGGTGCCCGGGACTATGCCAGCCAATGCGCTGCATGCCACGGTGCCAACCTGCAGGGTATCGGCGTAGTCCCCTCGGTGGCCGGACAGGGATTCATCTCGAAGTGGAGTGGCGCCGAGGTAGCGGAATTGTATGATCAGCTGAGCCGCATGCCGCCCCAAAACCCCGGCAGTCTCAGTGAAACCAGCTATACTAATATTCTCGCTTTTATATTACAGAGTAATGGAATAGCGTCGGAAACCACGCCTCTACCCAATTCTCGCAACGGACTCGCAAATCTGCTTTTACCCGTTCAATCAGAAGACCCGTTTGGCAATGTACCGACAGAGTTAGAACGCATTGGGAGTTCACAGTTGCTGGACAACTTACGCCCTGTAACAAATGATATGCTTAATAGCCCTCCTGTCGGTGACTGGATAAGCTGGCACTACAGCGATGACAGCCACGGATTCAGCCCCTTGGATCAGATCGATCGAAACAACGTCAGCCGCCTCGGCGAAGTGTGGCGCCTGTCGCTACCGCCAGGCAACAATAATCCGACTCCGCTGGTTCACGACAGCGTGATGTTTTTCTATACCTTTCCCGATACCGTGATGGCCTTAGACGCCGGCTCCGGCACGGTACTGTGGCGTTACTCCCACGACAGCGCTATCCCTTCGACCAGGAAAATGGGCATCGCCCTGCATGAAAACAAGGTGATCGTGCCGACTTCCGACATGCGTATGCTGGCACTGAACGCGCAAACCGGCGAACTGATCTGGAATAAATCCATCGACACTCAATTGGAAGTAATACGTGACACGGCAGCCTATGATTTGCGAGCGGCACCGCTCATTGCCGGCGATAAGATCATCCAGGGCATTACTGGAAGCACGGCATCCACGGGGGCGTTTATCGTAGCACTGCATGCGGAAACCGGTGAGGAAGTCTGGCGCTTCTACACCCTGGCCAGACCTGGTGAACCAGGCGGCGATACCTGGAACGATCTTCCGCTGGAAGAACGCACTGGTGGTTCGGTGTGGATTCACGGCAGCTACGATCCTGAACTGAATCTGGCTTATTTCGGGATTGCACCCACCTACCATACCCAGCCGCTGACCTATTCAGTGAATATCGATGGTGTCAGCAACGATGCCCTCTATACCAATGCAACGGTGGCTTTAAACGCCGACACTGGAGAACTGGTCTGGCACTACCAGCATATGCCCAATGATCAATGGGATCTGGACTGGGTATTTGAGCGTCTCCTGGTAAACCTGGATATCGATGGCGAATCTCGCCGTACCGTAATGAATGTGGGTAAGTCGGCTATTCTGGAAGCGAATGATGCGGCCACCGGCGAGTATCTGTTTTCGGTGGATATGGGGTTACAGAACATCATCACCGCCATCGACCCGGTAACGGGAGAAAAAACAATTAATCCTGATACCTTCCCCAGGCGTGAAGGAGCCTACAACATCTGTCCCAACGCCGTCGGTGCCAGAAGCTGGCCACCGAGTGGCTATAATCCACAAAGTAAAAGGCTGTACGTGCCCCTGGTAGAAGGCTGTTTCAAGGCTGGTTCCGAGGGCAACGAATTGCTACTCACCGGTATACCGGTGCAGCTACAGGCTCACCCGGCGAGTGATGATGGCAACATGGGCCGACTGCAGGTTATCGACCTGGAAAGCAGGCAATTGGCCTGGCGTCATCGACAACAGACGCCAATCATCAGCTCGGTACTTGCTACGGCCGGTGGTCTGGTCTTTACCGGCGATCTCGACCCTTCTTTGAAGGCTTTCGACGAAGCAACTGGCGATATCCTCTGGCAATCCGCGCTGAGTGACGCCCCCAGTGCGGGCATCGTTACCTTCGCGGTGGAGGGCAGACAATACATCGCCGTGGTGGTGGGGCAATCCAATAATCATGTGCGCGACTGGTCAGGGATGTCCCAGGCTTACGCCGCGATCGAAGGATGGGATGTAGAGACGCGACCGCCAGGCCAGGGAGCGGCTATTGTGGTTTTTGCCCTGACTGAACCATAAAGGGCATGTACAAAATTGCAGGCACAAGTCCCTCACAAAAATCCTATAGCTGATTACAGATAACCTGGCAGCACGCCGAAAGAGTACCCCTATTAGAGATACTGCTTCAGGATTTGCCTCGCTGCACTGATCTTATGTACCTCATCTGCGCCATCATAGATGCGAGCAGCCCTTTCGCTACGGTAGTAGCCCGAGATGGGGAAGTCGTCCGTCATACCTGCTGCGCCAAGAGATTGTAATGCCCGGTCGATTACTTTATTGAGGACATTGGCACAGAAGAATTTGATCAAACTGATTTCTGTTCGGGCCTGGGCCTTACCGAGTGTCTCGATCTTCCAGGCAGCGTCCAGTACCATTAATCGGGCAGCATTAATCTCCGCTCTACTTTCGGCAATCCAGCCCTGCACAAATTGCCTGGATCCCAGGGTTCTGCCCGGGGCAAGCTCTCTGCTGGCCACATGCTTGCACATGATTTCGAAGCAGCGTTCACAAATTCCCATCCAGCGCATGCAATGGTGGATACGGCCGGGGCCAAGACGATCCTGTGCAATAGTGAATCCATGCCCGACTCCCCCCAGTGTATTACTGACTGGTACGCGTACATCGTCATAGTAAATTTCAGCGTGCCCCCCATAACCATCTCCAGCATGCCCCATCACCGATATGTTTCGCTCCAGCTTGACACCGGGAGTATCGCTGGGAACCAGGATCATGGATGCCCGTGAATGAAGGTTCGCATCGGGAGAAGTATCGGTCACTGCCATCACGATGAGAAAAGCCGCTCCGTCGGCAGCCGATGAAAACCACTTATGACCGTTGATTACCCATTCGTCACCGTCTTTTACCGCTTTGGTACTCATGTAAACAGGATTCGAGCCGGCATGTTCCGGTTCAGTCATGGAAAAGCTGCTGCGAGTCTCGCCGGCTAACAGTGGTTCCAGAAACTGTTTCTTCTGAGCTTCTGTCCCGTGTTGAATAAGAATCTCCATGTTGCCTGCATCCGGCGCCTGCGCATTCAGCAGATACATACCAAATGGAGTTCTGCCGATCTCCGCACACAACAGGCCATGCTCGACAACACTCAATCCCATGCCTCCGTGCTCTTTCTCAATCTGTGGAAGCCACCATCCCCTGTCTTTGTTTTCCTGCCTCATCGGCGCAAGCTTTGGAGCCACTTCCCTCCAGGACAAGCCCTTGAACTCTTGCTCTCTGGGCATTACTTCCTTATCGATATACTTATTAATCTGACGAAGAAACTCTTGCATTTCGGGTGATGGTGTAAAATTCATCTCTCTACTCTTTTCTGTTTATTGAATAAAAGACGTAGCAGGCCCTTCGGCCCGCGCTTGTCAAAATAAAGTGTCCAAGCTCAGGGGACTCTCACACGCTGGTAAATAGCTGAAATTCGATGCTCCCTCGCAACCAGCAAGCCTAACTCAGCATTTAAAGACAAGGTTTGAGCCAGATTAAGGAACCCCTGATCAATTCATTGGTCCCGCTTGCTTACAGAAAAACTCTCTTGTCCACAGCAAGTTCACTGAAGCGTACAATGGGGCGATCTTCAAGGCTACCACCCCCTGTTATTCTCTCTAAACCAGGAGTTGATTTAATTGCCTCGTTCCTGAATTCTGGCGCCGGCCAGTATGGATGGTGTGGAATAATTTCCTTCGTGACAGGCATACTCAAATACCTGTTCTCCGGCGGCTCGCCTGGTTATATTTTTCTCAACTGTCACTGGTTCTGTAAAAAGCTCCGGGTCCGTAAAGGTGTAGCTGTAAAATATCTCATCATCATCAATCAGCGTAAAACGTTCGGTGACTCGAAGTTGGTCCGACATGGGGAATGCAAACCAGGACTGTTCGGGACGAAAGTCATCGGTGTTCACTACCAGAGTATTGCCTTCCCAATATCCAACTGAATTACCCATCCATTGCGCAAACCCTGTGTCCCTTGACTCATCAGACAATGAGATGATGCGTGCATCGTGGTTCATTTCTGCCAGAATCATGACATAGTCCGGAGTCTGCACTATTTGCATATTGGCGTTGTAAAACCAGCCTATCAGTGGCGCCATGGGACCCCCGTTAGGACCGACACAGCGCTCACTGGCGGGCCGGATTTCCGGGCCATCAAATTGTCCGTGCCCGGCTACTATCCATTTCTGAAATATGTCCATGCCGCTTTCTTTTCGGGGCAACCTGCCGTTCTCAGGCTTTACGACTTGCGAGGTTCGATACTGCCCGTCAATTTTGGTGAGATTGGTGCGCATGGTTGAAAAATTGTCATCAGCCGCCTGGCCAATTCTGGCTCCTGGCTCTGGAGCATCTCTGTCTGCGCTTAAGGGCTGTGACTTTTCCCTGTCTGCCGTGAGTAAGGATTGCATCACTTGTTCGGCTTCGGCCGCCGTGTAGGTTTTTTGATTGCCCAGAGCCTCGGGCCGCTCAAAAGGGGTACTGCTCCCATAGAACCAGACTCCCTGCATGTCAGGCTGCCCGTGTTCAGTGCGAGGGGGTGTCCAGGATTCCTCGGCTATGGTTGCTGCGGTGACGGTCACAACCATAGCAATAGCAAACGATCTCTTAGCAGTAAAATTCATGTCTCGATCCTTCTGAACTGTTTTCCGATAGCACCAGTTAATCCATTTGAGCATCCAACTCTATGCTGGTTTGGCTATTCTGACAAAAACAGAGAACCAATTCAGTCACGGATGTGAACCGTTATTTCCCTTTAATTTCTTGATATTGCGCCTATGTTCCACGGCCATTATACAGATAAATCCCTATGAATCATGGCTTTGGGCAGTTCTACCCCACCGAGAACAATCATTAGAAATAGAAATGTGAGCTGCTGCGGATCAATCCTGCTGCTGGCTCATGAATCTCTCGCTGAGTCGATTCCAATATCCAGCCGATCATACATAGCTGCGATCTCATCCATCGCGAGCACACTGGGAGTTAGGATCCCTCTGAACAAGTGGATCCCTAGTCAACATCCAGCGAAATCATCTGTGATTTGGCGTAACGGTCTCCGTGCACTGCCTTGCCTGCAAACAGATTGCCGGCCCTGCTCAGAGCCTCTTTGCTGATTTCGCACTCCAGAGTCCGGGCGTTCTCTTCAACAAATTTGACGTGCTTGATCCCGGGTATGGGAACGTAATCGGCATCCTGTGCCAGCACCCAGGCCAGAGCGAGCTGTGCCGGAGTACAGTTACTGTCGTGAGCTATGGAAATTAACTCCTCCACCAGTTTGCGATTATGCTGAAAATTATCGCCTGTAAATCTTGGCATGGTCTGGCGCATGTCATCGATTTCCAATTCAGACATATCCGTTATGACACCCGATAGAAATGCCCGGCCGAGCGGGCTGAAGGGCACAAAACCAATGCCTAATTCTTTACAACATTGCAGGACATCAGGCTCCGGGTCTCGAGTCCACAGGGAATATTCCGATTGCACTGCGCAGATCAGATGTTCCTCATGTGCTTTTCTAATCGTAGTGGCCGAGCATTCCGATAAACCGATGTAACGGATCTTCCCCGCTTCGACACAGTCAGCAAGAGCGCCCACACTTTCCTCAATCGGCACATTGAAATCCCGTCTGTGCAAATAGTAGAGATCGATTACTTCTGTATTGAGGCGTTGCAGGCTCTCTTCACAGGTTCGCTTCACATTTTCCGGTGTGCAATCGACGCCACGTTTTCCATCTCGATTGATGATGCCGCATTTGCTGGCGAGTACGAATTCGCCTCGCCTGGAGCCTAGGACTTCACCGATAAGTGCCTCATTGTGTCCCACGCCATAGACGCTGGCCGTGTCGAGGAAGGTATATCCAATATCCAGCGCTCGATGCAGTGCCCGTTCCGATTCCTGCCGATCCGGCTTCCCATAGGCCTGGGACATGCTCATGCAGCCCAGGCCCAAGGCTGAGACGGTCAATTCTCCTAATTTTCTCGTTTCCAACTTCTCATTCCTAATTGGCTTTTAACATAGACTCGTTTGAATTCAAATCCGTTTGCATCACGGGAAATTCAATCGTATGAATCTTCTTATTATTGAGGCTTGGCAGTCTGATTGTAAATCAAACTGATGAGAAAGTTCGACTAGATGAACCTTACAGTTGATGTAGGGTATTCAGACTGAAAGAAAGAAGCATAGATGCAGGTCAGTGATGTCTTATACGATTCATAGTCCACAGTGCCAAGCATATCACCCCGAAAGGCAACACTCCCAGCAGGCTGGTAGCTAGCAAGTCTTCCAGTTGAGATTCGGTGGAATAGAATTGCAGGCTGCTGAGATAGTTGATTTGCAAAACAAACACCAGAAGACCTGTCGTCACCAGCACCAGAAATTGTTTAGCATTCAGTATCATGTCCCTGAGCAACTCCCTGACCAGAAAAACGAGGGCTGCAGGGACTCCGAGGATAAATATCCAGAGGTGCTTGTTGTAGACCGCATTTGACAAGGCCTTCAATTCGCTTGGTTCTGTTATCCAGGCGAGAAACATGGCCAGAGAAAAGGCATAGACAGCCAGGATAGAAGCTATCCCGCTCATCAGCTCCGGCTTTAACATAAACCAGATACTCACGGAAGCCAAGAGAGTTGCATATGTTGCGAATGTGATCAACCCGATTGCCAACAGTCGAGTCACTGACAACGCTGGGGCGCTGGTAAAGTCCGCAAAGCTATCCAATGCAGCGGCTCGGATTTGATCGAAGTTGTCGACGAATAGTGACCCGAACACCCAGATAACAAAAACCATCGCTATCGCAGCGACTAGCAAGCTTGTGAAATTCACCGAGAGTTTAATTGCCACCAGTTTAGCTGTACTTAACGGGATGCTGCGATCGAATACACTGAAATATGGAACACCATTGCGTAGACCCACCCCAAATGTCTGGAGAATCATTGCCATACCAAGCAACGCATAGAATCCACCTGCTGAGACCACAACTTCTCCCAGCCCTGGCAAATATTCATAGAAGAGCTCATACAAATAGAGCACCCTAACCATAAGGAGGGCAATCAATGCCGTTATGATTCCCATAAATGCAGCTGAAACAGGCCCTCGCAGCTGCCTTTCCCGCCACAGCTCCGCCGCTATGGGTGAATGAGTCGGACAGAGCGATGTGTACCCCGTCAGCACCTATGGAACAGATATAGCACGGGTTTAAAGGAGAGTTTTTGTTCATCCTAACGTGAGGAGTTGAGATGAAACAGAAACAAGCAGAACGACCCGCATCGTCAGAACGGATCATTCGTGACATCAAGCGCAAGACGCGTAAGCAATACAGTGCG
>DMJN01000274.1 GCA_003451715.1 Gammaproteobacteria bacterium
AAATCCGCCAGGCTGAGGTTTGCCTTCTCGGTGTCTTTGCATGCCTGTTGTCGCAGGAAATGCAGGATAGCCAGCGGTTGATTACTGCCGTTGCTGTGGTAAAGCTGTACATCATTGTCGCCGTGGCGGCTGGCTGGCCAGAAGCCGATCACCGCCTTGGCGGTCAACAATTTCTCTGCGATGATCTTGTTAAGTAATGCCTGGGCATCACTAAACAATTCTCTGGCAGCCTCGCCGACTTTTTCATCTTCCAGTATTCCAGGATACTTACCCGCCAGAGACCAGCTTATAAAGAAGGGCGTCCAGTCTATGTAGGGAACCAGTTCTTCGAGTGGATAGTCTTCAAATACCCAGGTTCCCTCGAAGCGTGGCTTGACTGGCTGAAAGGATTTCCATCCGGCATCGAGTTTCTTCTGGTTGGCTTCACTAAAAGCCAGTAGATTTCTACGACTGTTTCGATTACTGGTGCGTTCCCGAACAATTTCGTATTCATCACGAATACTCTGGCAATAAGCAGATTTGTGCTCGGGATTGAGCAGCTTGCTTACAACAGAAACACTGCGGGATGCATCGGGCACGTAGATGGTTGCGTCGTTCCGATAATTCTGCTCAATTTTCACCGCCGTGTGTGCCTTGGATGTTGTCGCGCCACCGATCAGTAGGGGAATATCGAGCCGCTGGCGCTGCATTTCGCTGGCGACATGAACCATCTCATCGAGGGAAGGCGTGATCAAACCACTCAAGCCGATGATGTCGGCGGCTTCGTCCCTGGCCGACCGCAGGATCTTCTCGCAAGACACCATGACGCCGAGATCGATGACTTCATAATTGTTACAAGCAAGCACCACCCCCACAATATTCTTGCCGATGTCATGGACGTCACCTTTTACTGTGGCGAGCAGAACCTTACCCTTGCTGCGAATAGCACCCGCGCCTTTTTCTGCCTCAATAAAAGGCATTAGGTAGGCGACAGCCTGCTTCATTACCCGGGCACTCTTGACCACCTGTGGCAGGAACATCTTGCCGCTGCCGAACAGATCGCCTACTTCATCCATACCTCTCATCAGGGGCCCTTCGATTACCTCGATGGGTTTGTCAGCCTCCAGACGCGCCGCTTCGGTGTCTTGCTCTATAAATTTTGTGGTGCCTTTCACCAGCGCATAGCTGAGCCGGTCTGCTACGGCCTTGTCACGCCAGGCAAGATCTTCCTGTTCTTGCTTGCTAGAGGTGCCGCTGACCGACTGGGCAATTTCCATCAGGTGCTCGGTAGCGTCCGTATCTTTATTCAGCACAACCGACTCGACTGCCTCTTTTAATACAGTGGGGATATCATCGTACACGGCTAATTGCCCTGCATTGACGATGCCCATCGATAATCCCGCCTGGATTGCGTGATACAGAAAAACCGAGTGGATCGCTTCCCGTACCGTGTTATTACCACGGAAAGAGAAGGATACGTTGCTGATGCCACCGGAGATTAGAGCTCCCGGCAGGTTCTGTCTTATGAAGCGGCAACTCTCGATAAAATCGACGGCATAATTATTGTGCTCATCTATTCCAGTGGCGATAGTGAAGACATTGGGATCGAAGATGATATCTGTGCTGGGGAAGTCGAGCTCGTTCACCAGGATTTCATAGCTGCGCTGGCAGATCGCATTCTTGCGCTGGAGAGTATCTGCCTGTCCATCCTCATCGAAGGCCATGACAATAACGGCCGCACCGTATTTCAGACACAACGCCGCCTTGGCGAGAAAATCCTCCTCTCCTTCTTTCAAGCTGATGGAGTTAACGATGGCCTTACCCTGACAAACCTTCAGACCGGCTTCGATAATTTCCCATTTTGAAGAGTCGATCATTAACGGCACTCGACTGATGTCGGGTTCCGAAGCGATGAGCTTCAGAAACTTCACCATGGCCGCCTCCGAATCCAACATGCCTTCATCCATGTTGATGTCGATGATCTGGGCGCCAGCCTCTACCTGTTCTCTGGCGACTTCCAGGGCAGTATCGAAATCGTCTTCCCGAATGAGCCGCGCAAATCGAGCCGAGCCGGTTACGTTGGTGCGTTCACCTACATTCACAAACAAGGAATCGTTGTCGATATTGAACGCTTCGAGACCACTCAGACGACAGGCTGATGCTATGGCAGGCGGTTTCCTGGGCGCTATGTTGGCGACTCTTGCGGCAATTGCCTCGATATGGGCAGCAGTGGTTCCACAGCAACCGCCTACGATGTTGACGAAGCCCTGCTCGGCAAATTCGCCGATGATTGCAGCCATCTCCTCCGGCGACTGATCGTATTCGCCAAATTCATTCGGTAGGCCAGCATTCGGATGGGTGGTAACGTAGCCAGGCACGATCGCCGCACACTCCTCGATATGGGGACGCAGCTGCTCTGCTCCCAATGCACAATTAAAACCCAGCGCCAGTGGCTTACCATGACTGACTGAATTGCAGAAGGCGGCTACCGTTTGCCCGGACAGCGTTCTGCCGCTGGCATCGCTTATGGTGCCGGAGATAATCAAGGGCAGGGACAACTGCTTTTCCTGCAGTGCCTGCTGCGTCGCAAAGATGGCTGCCTTGGCGTTCAGTGAGTCGAATGCGGTTTCGATCATGATGATATGGACACCGCCCTCTATGAGCCCGAGTGCAGAAATTCGGTAATCCGCCACCAGCTCGTCGTAACTGGTATTTCGAAATCCGGGATCATTCACATCCGGGGACAGTGAAGCCGTCTTAGTGGTGGGTCCGAGTACGCCTGCCACGAATCTTGCTCGTTGTGGAGTCTGTGCCGTTATTTCATCACAGACTTCCCGTGCCAGCCTGGCGGCTTCCAGATTCAGCTCGTAGGTGATGTCCTGCAGCTGATAATCGGCTTGCGAGGCGCGATTCGCAGTGAAGGAATTGGTCTCGACGATGTCCGCCCCTGCCAAGTAATAGGCTCGATGAATATCCTTGATGATGTTAGGCTGTGTCAGGCACAGTAGATCATAGTTCCCGTTAAGTTCATGGGGATGGTCACGAAACCGTTCGCCTCGAAATTCGGCATCACCGAGTTTCCTAGACTGAATCATGGTGCCCATCGCGCCATCCAGTACCAGGATGCGCTGCTTGAGTAGGTCGCGAAGGACTTGTTCTGACTGCCTGTTGTTCATCGATCTGCCTGCTGTAGAGCGGCTTAAAAAGCCCGCGATTCTAACAAATACGGGCCGCCAGGCCACAATCTTAATAACTGAGTAAAGCGCTCGGGTATTCTAATTGCCGGACTAATGAAGTATCATTAGCCCTGCTTTCTGATTACCACGAGAATCACCATGGTCACTATCACCGAATCCGCACAGGAATACCTGGTTGAGCTATTGCTGAAGCAAGATTGCGAAGATATTGCCGTGCGAATCTTCATTCTGGATGCAGGAACACCAAGCGCAGAGACCTGCATATCATTTTGTCGACCGGGAGAAGAAAAAGAGGACGACGAGGTGAAACAATATGAAGGCTTCAAGGCCTTCATCGATCAGAATAGTATACCCTTTCTGGAAGATGGGGTAGTGGATTTCGCCAAAGATTCCATGGGAGGCCAGCTCACCATCAAGGCACCCAATTCTCGACTTCCTAAAATCACCGAGGACAGCCCCATTGAGGACCTCGTCAATTACGTACTCTATAACGAAGTTAACCCCGGCCTCGCTGTCCATGGCGGCCATGTAACGCTGGAAGAGATCTTCGAGGAGAACGTCGCAGTACTGCGTTTCGGTGGTGGCTGTCAGGGCTGTGGCATGGTAGATGTCACGCTGAAGGGTGGCGTAGAAAAAACCTTGCTGACCCAGATTCCGCAACTGAAAGAAGTGCGGGATATTACCGATCACTCCTTCACAGAGAATGCCTACTACCAATAGCCTGGTGGATCGGATCAGGCAGGATACGCCGCGCTCAAGGCAGTATAGACAGCATCTTTAAAGCCCGCACTTGCCGGATCCAGAGACTCGATGATATCCACCAGGAATTCATTATCCTCCCGGCCATCCCAGATCTTCAGATAGGTTCCTTCTTTATATCCCTTATCCTGCCGAAACATATTCAGCACGTTCTTACCGACGTACTGACAATAGAGCTCGGTCCAGCTTAATTCACAGTCCTGCATAATGGACTCAAATACCGCTAATTCTATTCGTCGGGAAATGGAAAGGCCGATGAGGAGTTCCAGCTTGCTGATCAGATCCATCTGGTCCAGTACATACAGCTGCTTATCGAACTCAATTTGCTGCTGAGCAGGGCTTTGCTCGAGTGAATACATGAGTTGGGCCAGGGGAGTTGTCTCCTGTTCATCATTGCGCAACAGGATTTCAGAGAGAATGAAGTGCCAGATATCGATCAGTTCCATTTGTAGCTGCG
>DMJN01000020.1 GCA_003451715.1 Gammaproteobacteria bacterium
CCAACCGAATTTCTTGTTTGATCAGCATTTCCTGCGATTGATCAACACATTCTTTTTACCAGAAAGGATACGAACTATGGGACGTATAGCGAAGTTTATTGGAATTTTATTAGTAGGCAGTTTGAGTAGTACGCTGAGCTATGGCGATGATTTAATCACTATTCTGCAACTGGCGTTGGATAACGATCCGACGCTTAAACAGGCGCAGGCCAGCTATCGCGCCAATCGTGAAAACGTCATTCAAAGTCGTTCAGCACTGTTGCCGGGATTGCGTATCACAGGCCAAACCACGCGCCAGACTAGTGGGCCTACCGACTCCATATACGCCAATACCATTGATCCTCTCACCGGAAATATCGTAAGCACGCGTATCGAGGATGATCACAGTTTCCGACCAGGTCTAAATTCCCACAACTGGGGAGTAGGCATAAACCAGAGCGTGTTTAATCTGGCCAACTGGTACAACTTTCAAAGCGCGCAGGCCGTTGACAAGGCGGACGCCGTGCAACTAGCTGCCCAGGAACAGGATCTGATCATGCGGGTGGCCACGGCCTATTTCGATGTACTGCGGGCCCTGGATCTTCTGGATACCAATAACCAGGAAGAGGAAGCGGCATTGCGCTCATTGGAGCAGACTCAGCAACGCGAGGCCGTTGGCCTGGTAGCCATCACCGATGTCTATGACAGCCAGGCAGCCTATGACCTGGCGCGTAACACGACGATATTGCAACAAGACCTCTTGCAATCCCGCTACGAAGCATTGGAAGCGATCACCGGCCAACCCCATCCGAACGTCGAGGTGCTGCGTGAAGACTTCCCGATCATCGAAGTCGACGGCAGTCTCAATGAGTGGGAACGGGAGGCAGATGCCAATAGTCTGCAGGTGGCGGCGGCAGAATACAATCTGGATGCTTCCCGCAAGAATCTGCGTGCTCGTAAATCCGATCACCTACCGACTATCGACCTGCAGGGAATCTGGGCTCATGTCGTCACAGCTCCCATTGAAGTTGGTGGTCTCCGATACTCAAGCGGCGCCACTGACCGAACCCAACTTGCGCTCAATCTGACTATACCCCTATACTCCGGAGGTGCCACACGCTCTAGAAGACGGGCAGCCGAGTACAATGTCAACGTGGCACAGGAATCACTCGAACTAACCAAGCGCCAGCTCACTCAGAATATTCGCAATGCCTATCGTCGCGTGAATACCGACGTGCTGGTTATCGCACAGCGCCAGCAATCCATAACCTCCGCACAGAGTAGGCTGGATGCTACCGAGTTGGGTGCTGAAGTGGGTACTCGTAACATCGTTGAAGTATTGCTCGCCAGGGAAAATCTGTATCAGGCGCTGCGCTTATATGCAGATGCCCGCTATCAGTATGTAGTCGATAGTTTGCTCTTAAAGCAGGTTGCGGGCATTTTGACGCCACAAGACATTATCGACCTCAATGAGTGGTTGCAGGAAAATACTCTTTAGAAAGTAACTGAATTGGATCTAAAAAAGCCATAACATCATTGTGGCTTTTTTTTGGTTTTTTATAAATTTGCTAAGATTGTCATTGCCGGGTGGGCTCTAAGTCCCAATCTGTAACGGCACTGAGTATGATCGAGGCAATCGGTCGAATCGACAGGAATAACGGTGGTGAAGACGAGTGAGAGAATCCTAATTGAAAAGTAAACTGCCAACCGTCGGTACAACAATCTTTACCGTGATGTCGAAGATGGCGCTGGACCACAACGCCATCAACCTGTCGCAGGGTTATCCTGACTTTGAGTGCCCGGAACGGCTCAGAGCACTCGTCGCTAAACATTTATACGATGGAAAGAACCAGTATCCACCCATGGCAGGTATTCCCTTACTTCGGCAGGAGATTGCGAACAAGGTCAAGCGGCACTATCAATTTGATGCTGACGCGGAGACAGAGATAACAGTTACTTCCGGTGCCACCGAGGCGATTTTCGATGCCGCACAGGCCTCTGTAGGGCAAGGGGATGAAGTCATTGTCTTCGACCCGGCTTATGATTCTTATGAGCCGGCAATAAGCTTGGCAGGTGCCAGAGCGGTGCATCTATCGCTTGAACTACCTGACTACCATATCGACTGGAACCGGGTTGAAGACGCCATTACGGAAAAAACCCGGTTGGTTATTATCAATACGCCGAACAATCCCTGCGGTTCACTTCTCGATCGCAATGACATGGACGAACTCGCTACGTTGATTCGTGACAGAGATATTCTTGTGCTATCTGATGAAGTGTACGAACACATGGTCTACGATGGTCAACGACATGAAAGCGTGCTACGCCATCCTGAGCTCAGTCAAAAATGCTTCGCTATTTTCTCTTTCGGAAAAACTTATCATGCGACTGGGTGGAAGATTGCTTACTGCATCTCGAGTAAATCTCTTACAGAAGAGTTTCGAAAAGTTCATCAGTTTGTCACTTTTACGACTTCCAGCTTTGTCCAATACGGCATCGCTGAATTTATGAGCGAGTGTCCCGAGCATGCTGAGGAACTACCGCTCTTCTATGAGAAAAAGCGCGACACATTCTGCGAACTGGTTTCCGATTCACGTTTTACTTTTGCGCCTTCCCGCGGAACCTATTTTCAATTACTGGACTACAGCGAAATAAGTGATAAGCCGGACACAGAATTTGCCAATGAGTTAACACGGGAAAAGGGAGTGGCAGCGATACCATTGGCGCCTTTCTATGAACAGCCACCAGATACTCGAATCTTGCGCTTCTGCTTCTGCAAAGATGACTCCACACTGGAGCAGGCTGCGGAAATACTCCGTAGCTTGTAACGCTTAGCAGACACATCATGACAGAATTAGACCTTCCTCAGCTCGCTTTAGATATCAAAGCATGGGGAGCAGATCTCGGTTTTCAGCAAATAGCCATAACGAATGTCGATTTGACGAACTATGCAGGCCACCTTGAAGCCTGGATCGATAACAAATATCACGGTGTCATGCAGTACATGGCTGAGAACCACCAGAAACGTTGCCACCCGGATCAGCTACTGCCTGGCACCTTGCGTGTCATCACCGCTCGCATGGACTATGCCCTCGATGCGGATAACTCCCTGGCACCCCTGCAGGAAAGGGACAAAGCCTATGTCTCCCGCTACGCCAGAGGCCGTGATTATCACAAACTCATTCGTAAGCGCCTGCAACAGCTCGCCAATAGAATTGAAGATACTACGGGTTCATTCGGATATCGCGCCTTCGTTGACAGTGCGCCAGTACTTGAACGCGCTCTAGCCGAGAAATCCGGTATGGGCTGGATTGGCAAGAATACCATGCTGATCAACAAGCAAGCTGGTTCCTGGTTTTTCCTGGGTGAGCTGTTTACCGACCTGCCTTTGCCAACCGATACACAGGATGGTGACCATTGCGGTACCTGTAATGCGTGCCTGGATATCTGTCCGACTCAGGCTTTCGTAGAACCCAATCTGCTCGATGCTACTCGGTGCATTTCCTATCTAACTATTGAGCTCAGAGATTCGATTCCGGAAGAATTTCGCAAGTTGATGGGCAATCGAATCTTCGGTTGTGACGATTGCCAGCTGGTGTGTCCCTGGAACAAGTTTACCCATGTCACTAAAGAAGAGGACTTTACGCCACGGCACTGCCTGGATGACGTCGGCCTGGTGGAGCTATTTCAATGGACTGAACAGGAGTTTCTCGAGAAGACGGCTGGCTCACCAATCCGACGAATTGGCTACGAATGTTGGTTGAGAAATATTGCAGTGGCTTTAGGAAACGCAGATTTTTCGGAACAGCTTGTTGCCGCCCTGCGAACAAAGGCAGATCATCCTTCGGCGATGGTTCGAGAACACGTTCAATGGGCTCTCAAACAACACAGTAGTAGTTACTAACGCTTATTACCTGGCATTGCATTGTCAGACTTTGTTCAATCAAGTGTAATGAAATGTTCCCGGTAGTATTTGAGTTCATTCACTGAATCCTTGATGTCGTCCATCGCCTGGTGCGCACCCTGCTTAACCAGGCCTTCCAAGATCTGTGGTTTCCAACGACGCACCAATTCCTTTATTGAACTCACATCCAGGTTTCGATAATGAAAGAAAGCTTCCAGTTCGGGCATGTAGTTAGCCATAAAACGACGATCCTGACAGATGCTGTTGCCGCAAAGTGGGGAAGCATTTCTAGTCGAGTGCTGAGAGAGGAATTCGATGGTTTGAAGTTCTGCCTCTCGTTCATCGATGTCGCTGTTTTTAACTCTTTCTATCATCCCTGACTCACCGTGGTGTTTCTGATTCCAGTCGTCCATGGCATCCAGCATCTCATTCGACTGCTTGATCGCCAGTATGGGCCCTTCAGCCAGAATATTCAGTTCCGGATCGGTAACCAGGGTGGCAATTTCGATTATGCGATCTGTATTGGGAACAAGACCGGTCATTTCCAGATCCAACCAGATGAGATTCAGGGATTTATCCATAGTGAGTTGTCGCTTGATTTATGACCTGTTTGTGGCTTAAGTGATGCCGATTGTAGCAAAGCTTCAATTACTGGAATATGCCATAATCGCGACTCCTTGCATCCGGGCGCTTTCAATACCATCACTTTCGATCACAGAATCTCAATCGGATCACCTTAGAATAGGACTGCACGTAGTCACGCTATAGAGTGCTGGTTCTGTTAAGAACACTTAATGAGCAAACGACGACTAAGCAAGCAACAGCAATCACGCATCGCCGAGAAACAACAGAAAGAAATTGTTGCTGATACCGAAGTGGGATCGGGTGGAAACGTCGCCAGCAACAAGTGCAATGGTCGCGTCATCAGCCACTTCGGGCATCAACTGGACGTTGAAACTCTCAATACACCAGAATCACCCCGCCTAGTTCGCTGTCGTCAGCGAGCCAACCTGCCCGATCTGGTCACTGGAGATCTGGTGGTGTGGGAAAAGGATACTGAGGAGAATGGAATAATCGTGGCGGTGGCGGAACGGGAGAATATGTTTGCGCGTCCCGATGCGAGCGGCAATGTGAAAGCGGTAGCTGCCAATATCGACATCGTGCTGGTGGTTTTCGCCGTGCTTCCCAAGGCCTTCATGAACCTGATCGATCGATACCTCGTGGCAATTCACAAGCTAGAGCTGGAGCCACTGCTGGTGCTGAATAAGTCCGATCTGCTGAATGAGGAGAATTCAACAGAATTGGGCAAGATGTTGTCGATATACCAATCCCTAGGTTACCCGACTTATACCCTCTCCGCTCTCACGGGTGATGGGGTTGCGCGCCTGGAAGAGGCTTTGTCCGGCAGGACTACCGTGCTGGTGGGGCAATCCGGGGTAGGCAAATCTTCTCTGATCAACCGCTTGGGATTGGCAGAAATGACCAAAGTTGGCGAGCTGTCTGAGGGGAAATACAAGGGCACGCATAAGACCACTACTGCCAGGCTGTATCACCTGAATAACTGTGATGTAATCGACTCGCCTGGAATTCGGGAGTTCAATCTTGGCCAACTCTCCCAGCAACAACTGCTCCGTGGTTTCAGGGAGTTACAGGATTTTGCCGGTGCCTGTAAATTCAGGGATTGTTCACACCAGTCCGAACCGGGGTGTGCTATCCGGGAAGCAGTGAAACGGGGGGAGGTATTTCCGGAACGACTGGAGAGTTACCTGCGAATTTTAAGGATGATGGAAAATCCTTGAGTCGATCAAGGTAGAATAGACATCGAGTGGCTCGACCTACTTTAGAACACCATGAAATCTGATTCTCAAGTTCCCAACTCCTTACCGCTGATTATTGATATTGAAGCGCTGCTACCCCTGTTAGCAGCTGAGCATATTCTGGTGGTGGCTGTTTGTTCTGAGGAAGTATTCAGGAAACACCATATTTCTGGCTCCGTGCTCATCGAACCGGCTGAACTGGTCTGTGGTGTAAAACCTGCCACCGGAAAGCTTCCAGGTATCGAACAGTTAAACCAGCTCTTTTCCAGAATCGGACTGAGCGATGAGAAGCACGTGATTGCCTACGATGACGAGGGAGGTGGCTGGGCCGGACGCCTGATCTGGACACTGGATGTGTTAG
>DMJN01000056.1 GCA_003451715.1 Gammaproteobacteria bacterium
CGCACTGTATTGCTTACGCGTCTTGCGCTTGATGTCACGAATGATCCGTTCTGACGATGCGGGTCGTTCTGCTTGTTTCTGTTTCATCTCAACTCCTCACGTTAGGATGAACAAAAACTCTCCTTTAAACCAGTGCTATATCTGTTCCATAGGTGCTGACGGGGTACAGGCGTGGACAATCCTTTCCTGTTTGAATTTGAAAATACTACGCCAGCACTCGTTACCGATCGGCACATGGCAGCACAGATGGCAGGATTCCGAGCGTTGCATTATTGCACCGGACTATTCACCGGCGGTTTATCTGAGCCTCAGCTGGATGAATCATTTAGTCGGCGCGGTGTACGCGACGTTGAGACAGTGATCGACAGGGAAAAGAAGACTGTTTCCGTGTATTACTCATTAGATATGGAACCACGTATTGCCGCCTGGCGCCGCGGACTCGGCTGTACCCAGTTACCTATCGGGGCGACGCTGGAACTGGCCGATGATCTTCCTGAATTTCAGCCATCTGTGGAGATTCCCAATTTTGATAACCAGCCCTGGCCCATGGGTGACAGGAATGCCACTTTACCACTAGCAGATGCAAAGAAAGCCGCAGTAAGCGCTGTGCTGGATGAAGCCTTCAAAAATACGGACGGGACATAGGGCGGTCACACCTGGGGTGTTGTTGTTGTACAGAATGGCAAGATCGTAGCCGAACGTTACGAGTCCGGTTGGGATCTACACAGTCCATCGCGCACCAATTCCATGTGCAAGAGCATCAGTGTGTCTTTAGTTGGCATCGCTGTCCGCGATGGGCTCGTGGACATCCATCGCAAGACGCCACTCGATGCCTGGCGCACAACCGGCGACCCTCGCGCCGAAATCACCCTGAACAACCTGCTGCAGATAGGCAGTGGGCTCTATACTGAAGGTGGCCGTAATCCCCAGATGGAACTTTACGGTTCCGGTGCGCCACCCTCTGAAGTATCGGTTTATACCGTGGTGGATTCCAGGCCGGGCGATCGTTATGTCTATGCCGGTTCCGATACCATCATGGCCACCAAGGCGGTGCGAGAAGCAATCAATGACGATGCTAACTGGTACAGTTTTCCGCATCAGGAATTCCTCTGGAAGATCGGCATGACTCGCACCACCCTGGAGACAGACTGGAAGGGAGATTTCCTGATCTCTGGCCAGTGCTGGAGCACCGCCTGGGACTTTGGTCGCTTCGGGATGCTCTATCTTGCTGACGGCGTCTGGAACGGCGAACGCATACTGCCCGAGGGCTGGTCGGATTACGTGTCTACCCTGGCACCAGCACAGCCAGCATCCTATTACGACGGTGGCCGCGGCTATGGTGCGCAGTTCTGGATATTGGACGGTATGGAAGGACTGCCCAAGGCATATACACCGTTGGGTGCTGCAGGTCAGTATGGGGTGATCATTCCTTCAGCAAACCTGGTGGTTGTCAGGCGCGGCTTTGATTTCGACGGAGGCTTCAATGTTGCGAAATTTTCCGCCGATGTAATGAACGCCCTGGAATAAAATGAATAATGGGGATGGAGGGAATATGCTTGGCACACCGCTTGATTTAGGAAAGCTTTCCAAGCTCTTTCTTTGCACTGCCCTTGTGTTTTTACTCATTAGTAATGCATTCGGCAGCGAATCTGAGTGGGAAGCACCAAGAACTGAACATGGATATCCGGACCTGCAGGGAGCATGGAGCAATGTAAATGCCACTCCGATTCAAAGGCCTCGGGATCTTGAGAGCAGGCGTGCATATACTGAAGAAGAAGCGCTAGCTCTGGAAAGTGAATTGAGGGCGGCTAGCGAGCAGAACTTCTTGCCCTCTGACCCCAACCGGGCTGCTCCTCCAATAGGCGATATCAGTCTAAGACTCGCAGAAATCATAAATTACGATGACATGACGAATTTGGCGTTCATCGATGGTGAGTATCGCACTTCCCTGATTGTGAGCCCGAGTAATGGTCGATTTCCCTTCACTGAAAATGGCCGTAGCAAGGACATATACGGCAAATGGCGAGCACAAGGCTTGAATCCCTGGGATGGCCCGGAATTTCTAATGATTGGAGAGAGATGTATTACTGGCAACGGCACCATGCCGCCTATGGCGATAATTGGTTACAACTCCAATATCCAAATTGTTCAGACTTCAGATTATGTAGTTGTCATCGGGGAGATGGTAAATGACGCAAGAATTATTCGCCTGGATAGTGTTCACCAAGCTCCTAATATGACGAAATGGATGGGTGATTCCATAGGTTACTATGAGGACGATACCCTGGTAGTTCACACACAAAACTATCGCCCGGAACAATCTAATATGCGGCTCATATCCTCAGAACAACTGCAAGTGACTGAACGATTTACACCGGTTTCAGATGATAAGATTTATTATAGCTTCACAGTCGAAGATCCTGTGATTTACACAGAGCCGGTAGTTTTTGAATTCCCATTGAATAGACTTGAGGACGGGGACTGGCTTTACGAATTTGCCTGTCATGAGGGCAACTATTCCATGACTGGAATTTTAGCGGGAGCTAGAAGGCAAGAGATTGAAGACAAGTAGACGGTCGTAGATTGGAACTTAATAATTGGGATCAGTCTATCCGCTGAATCTGCTGAACTGAATTAGCGTACGTCAACACACATCAAATCTTCTGAAACCGTTATCGGGCCATCATAGTTTGCGCCCAATATCGCGAGATTTTCATCCAGGGCAACGGCGTTAGACCTGGAGAAATGGCTAACAACCACGTGCCCTGCTCCCGCTTCAGTTGCCATCTGACCCCAGACACTGGGTTTGGCGTGAAGATCCGCCATCAGGCCAGTAGCATTTTCACTGCCGATCATATGTATCACGAGAAAATCAACATCCCTGATGAATTCAATGAATTGGGTGTTTGAGCCATTCTGATCGCTGGTGAATGCAATACTCAAATCACCGTAATCGACACGGTACCCTACGGTTGGCACGTTAGCATGAGGCACACCGATGCCTGTCACATTTAGTTCACTATCAGCCCAAACTTCAGTGATAGTTGACCCGTCGGTGGAAACTTCTACTGTCTCATACTCCAATCGATCCCCGAGAATTGCGAATACACCGCCTTGTTCAAAAAGCAACTGCGTGAAGCGCTCTACCGAAGGGAACACTTCGTTGCCATCAGGTCCTGCCAGCGTAAACTCAGCCCCACTCGGCCAGAGAATTGCGGGTAACCCGGAAGAATGGTCGGGGTGAAAATGACTTATGGCAATCAGATCGGTATCCCCAAGACTGGCACCCGATTGATGAAACAGGGTTTTACTGCCACCGCCAGCATCCAACAAGATACGGCTTCGCCCATTCAACCAAAGTACGTAGGCTGAAGAGCCACGCCCGGCCGACGCACCCGGACCACCAGAACCGAGGACTTGAAGTTGCAAGCCGGAGGACTGACAAGTAGCCATTACCGAAGTACCGAACCACAAACCGATTAGTACTGTTATGTAGCGCGTTGCTGTTTTTATTTGAAACATACAAACATCCTACTTGAGGGGGCACTCATACACTCACACGGGAATCAAGGCAGGTCGGCAACCCGCCAGACCGACAGGTGCTTGATCCCATTTTTCGGGCCGGTACGGTACTCGATGATCTCTTCCAGTGGTGCCGGCCACTCGAATGGTGCTTTGCAGAAATTCAGTGGCCGATGCTTTCCGGTCAGGATATCAACGTTGAATTGAAATTCAGGAAAATGGGTGGTTAGCAGGAATTTCGATCCGCTGGTCTTGATATTTTCTATGGCCTGTTTCGCGTCGGCGAAACTCATGTGAACCAGGCAATCCTTGCAAAGAATCGCGTCGGCCTCCGGCAGGCTGTCGTGCAGCAAATCCAAATGCATAAACTGCCGCAGATCGCTGCCGTATGACCGTGAATTCAGTTCGATGAGGGAAGCCACGATATCGGCTCCGATATATTTCTCGATGCCGAGATCGATCTCCTTCATCCAGAAGAAGTCACCACAGGGAATATCCAACAGACTCCGGACGCCCAATTTTTTCAGAATTTCCGGTAAACCATCTCTCAATTTCCTTGTTCTATCAAAATTGGAGCCCCTGCCGGAACGGGTATCTCCGTCTCCCCATTTGTTGTTCTCATAGATAAAGTTGAATATTTCTTCGTTGGGGGATTGGGTGAATACTTCGTGCTCCTTCTTCTTGCGAAAAAATCGTTTAACGAGTTTAACTGGATTTACAGACATGGCCGTTGAGTCAGGAGTGATGCATTCTTGAGTTCGTATCTATTTTCAATTGGCGAGACTACCCGAAGGGCTTGCTACTAGCTTTCTACCACCAGGAACAAGCATAGTGAATAAAGGGGGCACCTGCAACTTGGTGATTTCTGCATGTTCCAGCAGACCGCACCCCGGGAAGTCAGTAAATTCCCTATGGACATGGTCAGGCAGAGATTGAGGACAAGTAGACGTCTGTAAATTGGAATTCATGAACTTAACAAATGGAATCAGAGTCTGGCTCTTGCCGGTGTTGGGGCTGGCAAGAGCCAGACTCAAACCCCATTGACTAATATTGCTTCCGCCTCTGGCAAATTATTCGGCGTATGGATTCACATAACCGGCTGGCAATACTCGCTCTGGATCTGGCCGAATGCTAACCATTTCTACTCTTTCTTCGACTTCATGCCAGCCATGAA
Organism: Gammaproteobacteria bacterium; assembly: GCA_003451715.1. Lineage (GTDB taxonomy): Bacteria > Pseudomonadota > Gammaproteobacteria > Pseudomonadales > Pseudohongiellaceae > UBA9145. The sequence continues at coordinate 4,697 of DMJN01000056.1, forward strand.
AAACGCCTGCTGGTATGACAATTATGTCTCCCTCAGACACCAAGCGGACCTGGCCATCGCCTCTGGCAACGGAAGTTGAAAAACTTTCACCGACCAATTCTGTAACAATATCACTGTTCGCCGGAATATCATTTCGTCCCAACATGGTTCCACCGGTTACCAATACACCGGAGCCCGCGGTTATATAATAGACTTCAGATACCCGTGTATGGACGATGCCCCGCACAGGTTCGTCCGTGGCAACTATTGGGTCACGAAATAATACACCCACGGCAACATGGGAATTACCTATATCGACAACCTTAACCTGACGATCAACCCGGCCTTCAGGGGCGTGTAATACAGCCTGCCATTCTTGAAATGGCACATCCGTGGCGAGCTTGATGGAATCCACTTGGGATGCAGCACTAAATACCACGAGCGAACACACTGCGGCGCTTGCAAATGCAATAGCTGTTTTGAATTTGGACATACCCGATACCTCGCATATTCGTTTTATTGAGGACAAAGGACGAGGATAGTGCGGGCGGACTTCGTAAATCAAGCAAAAGGAAATGGGATCAGCATAAAAAAACAGTATTTGGATACGAACATCTGGTGAATCCATAGCATAGGCTGTTGCCCGCAAACGCTCCAGTTCTTTCCGGTCCTTCCCCCATTTGACTGCCGTAACATGAATTCGATGCTTGCTGTTATGTCCAGGGATGGACGGTATGCC
>DMJN01000143.1 GCA_003451715.1 Gammaproteobacteria bacterium
CGATACCCAGATAATTGACTTCTTGCGGATCTGACAGTCGATAGAGGTCGAAATGGTAGATGCGACATTGGGCAAACTCATAGGGCTCAACGAGCGTATAGGTAGGGCTTTTTACGGCCCCTGAATAGCCATAACCGCGCATGATTCCCCGGGTGAGTGTGGTCTTGCCTGCACCCAGGTCACCCAGGAGATGTAACACACCGCCGGTGGAGGGTACGCCCACACCAGATTCAGGCACCAACTTGCAATTGTTCTCGGGGCAAAAAGTCGCCGCGGCGAGCCGTTTGCCGAAATCGATAGTGGCTTCCTCGTCGGTGAGCAGTGTGTGAAATTCAGACATGTCAAATACACGGAGTTAGAGAGATGGATTGACCAATTGGCGAATAAAAGGAAACAGGTCGGTAGCCACCATGCCTCGTTGCCCACCGGATTCCATGGCGAGATCGGCTGCCTCGCCGTGAATACAAATGGCACAGGTCAGACTCTGCTCAAGCGTCAAACCCTGGGCGACCAGGGCGGCTGTAATTCCGGATAGCACGTCCCCCATACCGCCAGTTGCCATGCCAGCATTGCCTTCGGTGCACAAATAGATTGGTTCGGCACTGTCTTCGCTGCCGGCACAGATCAGACTGCCACTTCCCTTAAGCAGGCAACATCCTCCCCAACGATTATGAAGCTCTACCACCGCAGCAAATCTATCCTGCTGGATATCGGCCACCGACATGGCCAGCAGACTGGCAGCTTCGCCGGGGTGGGGAGTCAATATCCAGTTGTCTCTCCTGAGCGGCGCACCGCTATCAACCCGTTTAGACAATAGATTCAATCCGTCGGCGTCCACTACCAATGGCTTATTTGCCGCGACTTGAGCGCTCAGGGCGAGTTGCAATAAGTCACGAGACCACTGATTGCGACCCAGTCCGGGACCAATTACGATCACGTCCGCCTTGGCCACCAAGTCATCAGCACCTGCATGCTCGTCTTCCGTGCCCGACACCATGATCTCTGGTCGGCGCGCCAGCAATGCCGGTCGATGCACCGAACGGGTAAGTACGCTGACCAGGCCGGCACCACTGCGCAGGGCAGCTTCTGCCGCCAGCAGAACAGCTCCGCCATAGCCATGGTCGCCACCTATTATCAGCACATGGCCATGATTGCCTTTGTGAGAAGACTGAGCACGGGGTATCAGGCACTCAGAAACAGTGTTGATATCGATGCGCCGCACCGTTGGCGGTGGTGAAGCGTCACTGCTATACACCCCATCGGGAACATCCAGGTCGTTGAATACAATGGTCCCTGCAAAATCCCTGCCCTGACCTGACAGTAAGCCCCTTTTCATACCGATGAAGGTCACTGTGACATCGGCCACGATTGTGCTGCCCATGGCGTTACCCGTGTCGGCATTCAATCCCGAAGGGATGTCGATTGCCAGCACTGGACAATCCGCGGCGTTAATTCCGTCGATAGCCTGCTGGTAGTCACCTGTCACATCTCGATCCAAGCCTGTGCCTAACAGTGCATCGACTATGACAGTGTGGGCATGGTCCAGCTCTTCCCGCTGCTGAAAATCTGCCAGGGCTAGCAGCTCCACCTGCTGCTGTTGCGCCCAATCCATGGCTTGCTTTGCATCACCGTGCAACTTTGCGCTATCACCTACCTGGATTACTTCCACGCTCAGGCCAAACTCTCTGGCGAGTCCTGCCAGGATGTAGCCATCGCCCCCATTGTTGCCGCTGCCTGCATACACCTGGATGAATCTCGCCTGAGGCCACTGTTCCAACAACGCGTTGAAGGCAACGGCGCCGGCTGTCTGCATCAATTTGAATCCGGCTATGCCGAGCTCGTCGATGGCAATACGGTCCAGGCGCTGTACATCGGCAGCTCGATATAAATTGCGTGGCAGTCTTGAAGTGAAATCAGTCACGACATTCAATCACTTATCAAATTTATTGATGAGCCGGCGGATCAGGCGTAAAGCCTGATCCAGTTCTTCGATGGGAATATCCTCGGTGTTTTCAATCGCCCAGGGATCCTGCACTTCCCGCAGCTTGTTATAGACGTGGTTACCTTCCTCGGTGAGGGTAACCAGCACCGAGCGCTTGTGTTTAGGATTAGGTTCATAAATCAGAAGACCATCTTCCACCATAACATCAGTTATGCGTTGTACTGCCTGGCGCGACTGACCTAGCACTCTGGCAACACCAGGCACGGTTAGACCCGCATTTGACAGGGCAATGGCACCTATTACTTTCCAGCGGGCATGGGTTAGTCCGAGCTTCTCCGTCATGTCGTCGCCCTCGGCAATCAACAGACCGTTGAGACGAAAGATCGAAAGCACCAGATCCAGAAACAGGATTCGTTTGGGAGAACGCACTCTCCATTCACTCCTCGTTTGATTTGTGCCAGCATGTTGTCATTGTCTATTTCGGCAGTCAACTGATCTGCCGCAGCTATTGATAGGACAGATCCCGTTTTTTGTCCCCATTTTTCTCCTTCTGACATTGCTTTATTCACTGCCTTGCCAGAAAAATGGGGTCTGTCCCTATTCTTAGAGTAGAATAGCGGCATCAGTTTCCATGGACTGTGAAATCACCTGTGAAGATTAGCAATCCTCTTAGATCCGCCAGCTTCTGCCTGATCGCGAGTCTGTTACTCGTTTCCGGCTACGCAAACGCTGATGCTATTCGCGATGCGAACCGATTGCTGCGGGTAACCAACATGGGCAAACACTTCGATTCCCTGGCCCTGCGACAGACTCGCGGCATTCTGCGAACCTATGCCAGCATCGTCAGCATGTCGGCCGAAATCACCCTGCCCGAGCAAATCAAGAACTCTATTGCAGCCTGCTACGTCGATGTGTATGCCTGGGAAAAATTCCAGCCCGGAATCGCCAGGATCCTCGCCGACAACCTGAGCCAGAAACAGCTACGCCTGCTAACGGATTTCTATCTCAATCGCGGTCTGCCACCGATGGAGATACAGACGTTCAAGGACACGATTGCTATGGCAGAGCATATCCAGCAGCTGACTGCCGAGTACATGTACCAAAATAGCGCGAGCTGCGTGGAACACGATGCTGCGCTGATTCTGGATTATCTGGCCACCAGGGAAGAATCCAGCGAAAAGCCGTCCAACTCCGAGTAAGTGGGGACAATGGGATGGGCTTCCCGGTTGCAGTACCACACTCATGATCTTCCAGAGCCAATGCCTGCACGCTGCTGGCCAGCAATAGCTGAGTAACGATTGGCCAGATTACACGGTTCACTACCAGGGAATCCTCTGAACCGAAGAGGAAGAATACTACTACCTTTTAGTGAGTCCACAGGCTAGCTTCGATGGCTGGACCGCTTTAGACTCGGTAGCATGAACAGCACGCCGCCCACAGACGCTGGGATTAGTGAAGACAAGCAAGAATGGCTCGAAGCCATCGCAGACATCTACGAGAATTACGGCGCCGAAGGCGTGCAGCAGATTCTCCGTAGTCTCTCGCACTGGCGCAGCGAGAACAGCATCGGTGGCAGCGATGTTGCGGTTAATACTCCCTATCTGAATACCATCTCATTAGCAGACCAACCTGCCTATCCCGGCGACTCGGAAGTCGAACAACGCATCGAGAATATTCTGCGCTGGAATGCCATGGCCATGGTATTACAGGGACAGGATTCGGGCTCCGGTGTCGGTGGACACATTGCCACCTATGCCTCGGCGGCTACCATGATGGAAGTGGGCTTTAATCATTTCTTTCGCAAGCGTTCCGACGACTACGGCGGGGACCTGGTAATCCTGCAGCCCCATACCTCCCCCGGTGTGTACGCTCGATCCTGGCTCGAGGGTGTATTGGAGAAGCAACTGCTGGATAATTACCGCCGCGAATTACACCCGGCAGGCGGTCTCACCTCCTACCCTCACCCACGCTCCATGCCCGAATACTGGCAACTCGCCAATGCATCGATGGGCCTGTCGACCCCAACCGCGATCTACCAGGCACGCTTCGCCAAGTACCTGGAGAACCGCGGCTTAAAACCCAAACTGGGTGGCAAGGTGTGGTGCTACATCGGCGATGGCGAAACCGATGAGCCGGAGGTGCTGGGAAGCATCAACATCGCGGCACGAGAGAAACTCGATAACTTGATTCTGGTGGTGAATTGCAACCTGCAACGGCTGGACGGTCCGGTGCGGGGCAATAGCAAGATTATCCAGGAACTGGAAGCCTCCTTCACAGGCTCTGGCTGGAACATCATCAAGGTGATCTGGGGGGGCGGCTGGGACAAGCTGTTGGCGCAAGACGTCAACCATACCTTGCGCAGGCGCATGGAAGAATGTGTCGATGGTGACTACCAACGCTACTCGGTATTACCCGGAGACAGGCAGCGCGAGCACTGGGTCGATGGCAACGCCGAACTGGAACAAATGATGAACGCCCTGAGCGACGATGAGGTCAAGCAGATCAAGCGTGGCGGGCAGGATGTGGCTAAAATCTATGCGGCCTACCAGAAGGCTATTACCGCTAATGGCAAGCCAACAGTAATCCTGGTCAAGACTGTGAAGGGTGATGGCATTATCGGCGCCGAAGGCAGCAACACCGTACACTCGAAGAAGATCCTGGATGGCAAACAGCGCCTCGCCATCGCCAGGAATTTTGGCATTCCACTGTCTGACGAGGCCATCATCAATGCCGAATTTTACAAACCGATCGAAGCCAGTGAGGAAATCCAGTATCTCAAAACCAGACGTGAGTCGCTTGGTGGACAGATTCCAATCCGGCAGAGTAAATGCGCCAAACTTTCACCTCCGCCGCTTAGCAGCTTCGACTCCTTAATCTATCCATCCAGTACACGCCCTCAGTCCAGTACCATGTCGCTGGTACGCATCCTTTCGATCCTGCTGCGGGACAAATCATTGAACAAGTACATCGTTCCCATCGTGCCGGATGAGGCGCGCACTTTCGGGCTGGAAGCCTTGTTCAAGATTGCCGGGATATTTTCCTTACAGGGGCAGCGCTATACGCCGGTGGATGCCGACACATTGGTGGCTTATCGGGAAGCCGAAGATGGCCAGATTCTGCAGGAAGGCATCTGCGAGACTGGCGCCCTGGCTTCCTTCCTGGCCGCCGGTACTGCCTATTCCATTCACGGCCTGCCGATGATTCCGTTCTACTTCTTCTATTCCATGTTCGGCTTCCAACGGGTTGGTGACATGATCTGGACCTGCGGAGATAGCCTGTGCCGCGGATTCCTGATTGGAGGTACCGCCGGTAGAACCACGCTGAACGGCGAAGGCATTCAACACCAGGATGGACACTCGCAGGTAGTTGCCAATACCTACCCCAACCTGAAGAGTTATGACCCTGCCTTTGGCTACGAATTGGTGGTGATAGTCCGGGAAGGAATTCGCCGCATGTACGAGGAACAGGAAAACATTTTCTACTACATCACGGCCTACAATGAAAACTATGTAATGCCATCGCTGCCGAAGACGAGGTCTGTTCCGGAAGGCATACTCGCCGGGGCTTATCTTTTCTATTCCACTGAGTCCGAACAGAAATCCCAGATCCACCTACTGGGCAGCGGCTCCATCATGCAGCAGGTTCTATGTGCCAGGGAAAAGCTGGAGGCCCTGGGATACGGCGTGTCCATCTGGAGTGTCACCAGCTATAACGAATTGTATCGTGAAGCGGAACAATGCGAACGGGACAATCGGCTGCATCCGTTCAAGAAAGCCCGCGCTCCCTTCATTAAGCAGCTGTTCTTCAAAACCAGTGGTGTGTATGTGGCAGTGTCAGATTACATGAAGGCATTGCCCAACAGCATCTCCAGCTGGATGCCGGAAAACTTCACGCCACTTGGAACCGATGGCTATGGCTTGAGTGAGTCACGAGCGGATTTGCGCGACTATTTCGAGATCAGCCCCGACTACATCTGCCATGCTGCATTGGTAGCTTTGTTTCGCAACGAGTCAATCGATAACACGACTCTGAAGCAACAGCTGAAGAATCTCGATGTCGATGTGGACAAAGTGGACCCGTCAAGTCGTTAAAATGGGGTCAGAGTAAAAATACAGTAGTTTAGGTAAAGAACTACTGAAACTACTGCATTTTCAAAAAAACTACTGTATTTTTACTCTGACCCCATTTTTTGTTTAGTCAGCCACTTCCACCACTTCGATGCGTACACCATCCGGCCCTTCGACGAAGGAAATTCGAATCCCCCGAAATGGTCTGGGATCCATCGAAAACACCACGCCATTGGACTTCAGCTGTTCTGCGGCGGCAGTCAGGTCCGGAAATCTCCAACCCAGATGATCCATACTACGACCCAGGGTGGGAGCAGGAGTTTCAGCGGTCCTGGCCACCAGCAACCAGATGTCTCCATAGTCCAGGCCCGGAAGCACACCAGCAAAGGAGTCACTCTCCCCGCCGAAGTTTTCCGAATACCACGCCAGCGTCCCTTCCGGATCTGGCGATGACAGATGCAAATGGTGCATGCCTCTGAGATCCGGATCGTTGATGAGCTCGATCTTGGTACCCCAGGGATCTTCAACGAAGGCGATTTGCTTGCCACTGAATTCGACAAAATCTCCGAGCTGCGTGCCTCCATCTGCCACGACGTCGGCAACAACCTCCTCGACGTTGCTCATCGAGAAACCAAAATGATCCACACCGGTACCCACAGAACCACCGGTGGGTTCACGCTCGAAAAAAATCACCGCTATATCGTCATAGAAAACTCTATCGATAGGGTAAACCTCATCCCCACCCCCACGATTAAAACGACCAGCCTCACCCCCAAAATGCTTGACATACCAGTTCACCGCCTCGAGTGCATTAGTAGCAGTCAAGTGAATATGATCATAAGGAGTGGCAATACTTTTAGATGTAAACAGAACTGTGAATAAAACTACCAAGCTAAGCTTTTTCATAGATGATCCCTATTGTGCTTTTTCTTGTCTCTTGTCTCTTGTTTCTTGTCTCTTGAACGTTAGTGCGTCATAGAATACATCAAGTAGTTAATTCCAAGACGGTAGGCTGAATTCGCATAACGAGTCGGGTAGGCAGGATGGTAGGTATGCTCCCAGCCA
>DMJN01000309.1 GCA_003451715.1 Gammaproteobacteria bacterium
AGGGTCAGGTCGTCGCTGACGTCATAGGTGGCGTTTGCGAAGAACGAATTGGTCGAAGTGGGCTCACGATAATCACGATTGTCACCGAATTCAAAGTAACAGGTGTTGCCAAGTTTGGCGCCTAAAGGAGTGCTGAGGCTGCTAGGATTGAAGTTTCCTCGAGTACCGCAGTTAGGATCTATGGTATTGGAGTAGGTGCCGTCGTACGCACCGGTGGCGTCACGATTCGGAACACGCCAGTTGCCCGGCGCATTGGAGGACATGGTCAGTCCGGACTGGGCCAGATCCCTGCGCTCGGCCCATTCCAGGCGTTCATTCTGACGAAATTGACCTGCCAGTACCAGATCAAGGCCGCCAAAATCACCACCCCACATCATCTGGATGGAATGTTCGCCATAATCTCGTTTGTGGTCAAATTCACCATAGGTATCTATCTTGAAGCCGTCATAGGACGTGATGGGTACGAAGTTGACTACACCCGCCACCGCCTCGTTACCGTATAGCGCCGCGGCACCGTCGGCCACGATGTCTATTCGCTGAATGGCGATGGTGGGCAACAGGGCGTTCACGTTTTCATTCACTATACGCTTGCCGTCAAGCAGGGTCAGGGTGGAGCTGCCACCCAGACCACGTAGATCGATAGTGGTGGAACGGGAGTCGGTGCCCTGAATGGTATTGGTAATTGCGGAGCCTGGCCCGTTAACAAAAGCCAGGTTCTGAATCACCTCACCGAGATTCAGGGTGCCCTCGGCCTCCAGATCCTCAGCAGTGAGCTGAGTTACTGAAGAAGCCTGGGTAAATCCTTCCGAACGTCGGATATAGGAGCCAGTTACGATTACCTCTTCCACTGAGTCCTGCTGCGCGAGTGTGGTGCTCGCCAGGGGCAACAATGAAAGGGAGATCGCAGCACATAGCAAACTACGCTTATGGGGGATATTTGATGTCATGATTCTCTCCATTTTTGATCGTTGAATACAATCTTATTAAAAATATTTATCCATCAATAACAAGGAGATACAGCTAATTCTTGTATTTTTCGATGGCGCGGCGGGAATATCTCAACTTCTTGTCGAAGAAGAAGAACAGAGCCCCCAATGCATCAGCTAGACACAACACAACGAGCGTAGTCTACCCGGTATTTATTAGGACTGGAAGTCACTAATAATTATTCAGCAGCGTTGAAGAATTTAGCGGTCAGGCATCCAATTGCATGATTTCGGAGAAGAAATCTCGTGCAGCCAGAGGCCTGATCCCAAAGCTAACCTTTCTCAGTCAGGCAAATGATAGGCGATGATATGACCACCTGTAGTTTCTCCGCTGTCGAGTTCATTGGTACTGGTTTCTAATTGAAGACCCCGCCACCACCAGGCACTGTCACCAGTACATATTGTTTACACGAATCCGGGCTCACATAGGTCATAGGGGTGGCAGTTGATGATCCCGGTAACGCGTCTGTCCAAACTTCTTTGCCGTTGTAGACATTAATTGCACGCATAGTGCCGTCTACCACGCCGCCTATAAAGATGAGTCCACCACCTGTCACGATGGATCCGGCGTTGTAAAACATGCCCATTGGCAGGGGTAGTCGGCTGGGAATACCCAGAGGGCCCTGGTCCTTACCAGTGCCTAAGCCGCGACGCCAGATCACCTCCTGGGAGGCCAGATCGACAACCGCCGTCTCCTCGTAGGGTGGCCGCAGGCAAGGCGTAAAAATGGGTGACAAAAAGAAGAAGGAGAAAGCCGCGTAAGGTGTCCCTGACTGGGCACCACCGATACCAAGCTGTTCATTTCCCGTCAGCGTATCGCGTGGGAATAATCTCACTGCTGATGGATTGTGCATCGAGTTGACGAACATCAGCATATTGACCTCGTCGACAGCCACGCTTCCCCAATTCACGCCGCCCGCCACTCCCGGATAAACAAGCGAGCCACCGGTTGAGGGTGGCGTGAGTGGACCTTCATAACGCAAGTTCCGGTACTGCACTCGACATAAGGCATGATCGAAAGGCGTTATTCCCCACATATCCGCTTCCCTGATATAGTCGTGCGCGAAGGATGGCATACCGACAGAGAACAGCTGGGTCGCAGTTGTGGTCTCATCGGGCAGAGATGCCGCAGGGAACACTGACTATTCGAATGCAGATGAACTGGATCTAGGAAATAATAGAATCTTAGTTACGACGAGTAATCCGGATAGCGCTCCGCCAGCATTAGATCTTAATAATGTTTCGATATCCGGCACACCTAGCAATGCTGATGCACCTAATGGTGAAACCTATGTCAAGATCGTCTACTACGCTAAAGATGATAAGTCGGGCTTAGGGAAAGTGAATTATACGCTACGTGATCCGCAGGGTATTGATCATTTTAAATACCACTATCATGACAATTTTTACTCGCTTTATTTTGATGGAGATCCAACGACTTTGAAACGATATGAAATAAATATTGTGTTACCGGTTGGTTCAGCGCCAGGAATATGGGGCCTGTCATCCATTTATCTGCAAGATAAAGCAGGCAATTTTATCAAACACGATTTCACAGAAATTGTTCGATTTGATGTGAACAATATTGATTCGTAATAGAGAATTCGATTGCCTGTATGGGTTCATAGATCTTAAAAACGTATGTCAACCTCTACAGAAATTTCCAATCTGATATTTGACGTAATTGAAGACGATAGCGGCCTATTTACTCTGAAATTTGAAATTACATTCCCTCAGAATACCGTATACCCAATTTCAGTCAATTTCTTGTACTGGCCAATCAATGGTGCGCAGACTTGGGTAAATGCTTCGCAAAGCACGAGCGGTATTTACTCAGCCATTGTATCGCTGCCCCAAGATGCGGTCTCTGGCGTATATGAGATCCGTCGAATAGATGTTGTGGATAATACAGGTGTGGAAAGAAATTATGGTGATGATTATTTCACTCTTTTTGGTTTAGACAATCTCTTTAGTCTCCTTAACCCAAACAGTGATTCGGCTTATCCGATTTTGGAAGATTGGCAAATTGGTCCAATAGTTATTAGCGAAGGAGCAATATACTCTGATGTTTACATCAAAGCTTCGGACCAAGGTAGCGCCGGTCTCACTAACGCTTTAATTGTTGAATTTCTAAGTCCGACGGGGACCAGCCTTCAAAAGTGGTTTGCTATTAACGAAAATGGCGAGGCTTCAGGTAAATTTTATTTCTCTGAATATGCCGCGTCTGGTGATTATGTTCTGAATACAATTCGTCTTTATGATACCGCTGGTAATAGCAATCTTAATCTGGGTATTAACACCACGTATGCACTTGAAAATCCAAACGGAGACGACACTCCACCAGTAATCACCGATTTTAAATTAGATGCTTATTTTAATGAGTCTAAATCAAGCTTCGAGGTTAAGCTAAGTTATGATTTTATTGAAGCAGGTAGCGGCTTTCATAGGGCATATATTCGCTACAAAGACTCAATAGGCAACACTCACGATCATTGGATAAGTTCATCAAGTCAGGCTGTCTTAGACCTTCCAGTAGCTGTAACTGAAGGGACAGGAAACTTAGTCTATTTTTTTATAGAAGATTATGCAGACAACCGCGAAACATACTACGCTAACGATCTAGAGAGTCTCGGTTTCGACACCTCGATCAACTTTGACCAAGAGATAAAGAGTGCGACTTACTCACTTACGGCTTTTTCTGATTCCTATGACGAAGGTGACACCGCCGGATTCGGATTAGTTACAACAAATGTCGAAGCAGGCACCCTAATTGCCTACACTATTTCTGGCGTCTCTTATGCAATCAGGTGATTATGTCCAACTGGGGCTGACGGGGTACAACGGAAGTAGGGATAGATTTATTTTGCTTGTAAGAAAGGGGAAAATGGTCAAAGTAAAAATTCAGTTCAGTGCTGTATTCTTAATCTGACCCTATGTATTAATCAGTTCTCCATAAATTCAATATGAATTTCCAGTTCAATATCGTCGCCAACGCCAAAAGACGTGAATCGACTCAGACCAAAATCTGATCGTAGAAAATTGGCGCTTGCCGAAAATCCCATCGTATTACTTCGAGTAAGAAAATTACGTCCACCTCCGTGAAAATTGACATTCAGATCCACCGGCGCTGTAACTCCTAATAAGGTCAGATCGCCGCCAAACACGAATGAATTTCCATTCTCCTCCAGTAGCGAAGTAGTCCTGTACACAGCTTGTGGAAAGTTTTCCGTATCAAACCAATTGTCGCCGCGAAGTTCCTCTGCAAATTCAGCATTATTGATATCTAAACTGGCGGTATTAATGATGACTTCCAGGCTGGAATTTCCAACATTTTGTGGATCGAAGTTCAGAGAAGCATCCATATCATTAAATCGTCCAATGAATGTGGAGAAACCCAAATGATTAATCTTCCACACCAACGACGCATGGTCAGGATCCATTGTGAACTGTCCAGCGTTGAGTTCAGTATTTCGGATTCGAAATCAGGAGTCAGTATGCGGTCGCATGAAACCAATAATACTGAACAGACCAGGATTAGTGAAAGCCGATTGTATTTTGAGAATAATCTTGAAAACATTGAGATAACCTATTTTCGATAGAGCCTGTTTATTTACTGCTGGATTGCGTAAACATTTACCACGATGTTGACGTCGTTCGGAATTTCACCTGTGTTCGCCCAGTAGCCCTGACCAACGCCGTAATCCAGGCGCTGGATAGTCACATCACTGGTGAGGTGGAAAGCAACCTGGCCATCAATCGTTGTAATGTCGACTTCAAACGGGAAGCTTAAGGGATTCGTTTGATCGCGGATAGTCAGGGTGCCGTCGGACACGAAGGAATTCATCGACTCAAGGCGGCATTTCTCTGCCTTAAAGGTGGCTGTTGGCCATTGATCCACATCGAACAATTCTATATCGAGCAAATAATCCAGCACCTCGGGGGAGTCGATAGTTATATCTTCGATATGAATCGTTACCTGGAAATCACAGGAGCCGGGGCTCATGAGATCAATATCAAAGGTCGCCTCTACATTCGAAAATTCGCCTTGATAGGGATCGCTGCCGTAGAGATACTTGAAAACAACCGTGGATTCACCCTGGCTGAGCACCCAGGTTGCGGCTTGCGCCGGTAGCCCGATGAGCAACAGAAGTGGCACAAGTGCCGCTCGGAAAAACAAAGTTCGCATGATAAATATTACTCCTGATAAAAAGTTACGGCAGCGCATAGGCCACCAGCTCGGCGGGCCTGCCGCCGCCACTGACAAACATGGCCAAGTATTGCTTACCGTCGTGCTCGTAGGTAAATGGTAACCCGGATTGAGTATTAGGTGTTTCGATCTCGGCGACAATTTCACCGCTCTGCTTGTCGATCGCACGCAGAATAGGGCTGGCTCCTGGGCCACCACCACCTTCACCGGCGAACAGCAGCGTCTTGGTCAAGACAACACCCGCCCGTGTAGGCACACCTGTGCGCGGAAGATCGACACCCTCCAACAGGGGATGATTAATAGTGCGTTCCGGCGTATCCGCATTCGCGATCATCCAGAGATGATCACCAGAGTTCATATCGATCGCCGTGATGCGGCCATAGGGTGGCTTGACTATATCCAGTCCCTGAATCCGCGGCACACGCACGCCAAATCCCTGGCTGAAGTCAACGTCTGAGTTCTCATCTTTTGCCATTGACAACACACCCAGGGCTGTTCGCGAGGGTATATAGAGAATCCCGGTCTCCGGATCGATGGCAGCACCCTCCCAGTTAGCGCCACCTGTGGCGGAGGGCAAATGCAGAGTGCCTCTCGTGCCATCGGGCGCATCCGTCAGAGACGGTGGGGAATAGACATTCGGACTAAGCCGAAAGCCTTCGAGTGCTTCCAGCGCCAGCGCGCGAATTTCCGGGGTCCAATCGATCAGATCAGCTTCGGTAAAGGTATTTCGGTCGAAGGGTGCGGGAAGCGTGGGTATGGGTTGTGTGGGCGAGTACCACTCGCCGGGAATATCTCCGGCTGGCACAGGAAGCTCTTCAATGGGCCAGATCGGCTCGCCAGTTTCTCTATCGAAGGTATAGACATAGGCCTGTTTAGTTACCGACATGAGGATCTTATTGCCATTGGGTAAATCGGCAAGTACCGGCGCGGAGGGAATGTCCCAGTCCCAGATGTCGTGATGGGTCAACTGGAAGTGCCATCGGCGCTCGCCGGTTCGGGCGTCCACCGCGACAATGGAGGATGAAAACAGGTTATCCCCGGGGCGATCGCCACCGAACTGGTCCCCAGTGGCTGCTTCTACCGGCAAATAGACCAGGCCTAATTCCGGATCACCAGACATGGGTGCCCAGACACCGGCATTACCGGTAAATTCCACGCCTCCATCAAGCCAGGATTCATAGCCCACATCACCCCGCTCGGGAATGGTATGAAAGGTCCACAGATGCTCGCCGGTGTGCACATCATAACCACGCACGTCGCCTTTGACGTTAATCATGGACCGTGGCCGCATGCCTACCCGATGTGCGGGCCCCACCACAATCACGTCGTTCATAACGAATGGCGGTGCAGAAATGCCGATATCGATGTTGTCATAACGAGGATCATCGGCATTCCGCAGCCCCTCGAATAAATCCACGATGCCGTTGTTGCCAAAATTTGGATCGGGGACGCCGGTTTTAGCGTCGAGAGAAACCAGTTGAAAGCCGGGAGTGACGTCGATAACCCGTGCTGTGTCGCCATCGCACCAGAAAGCAACACCACGGCCGGCGCCCTTACGCGGCGCATTGTCGAAGCGTTCGCCTTCATTTGGTCGCCACAGCCACAATACCTGTCCATTGGTGGCATCCAGAGCGACTACATTTCGAGTGCTGGCTATGTTTGCGTACAAAACGCCATCTATTTCAAGCGGCGTAGACGGATTATTGAAGTCGGTAGTAGGCCCGAAGTTTTCCGTGGAAAAACGCCAGGCTATCTCCAATGAGCCGACGTTATCAGCGTTAATCTGGTCCAGTGGCGAATAGCGCTGAGACAATTCATTGCCGTGATAAGCCGGCCAATCACCCTCGTCTACGCTGGTGCCGGTCTGGCTCTGCGCTGTAGAAGCACAAAGCAGCGCTCCCAAAGTCACGGCTAATGACGAAAGTGTGTGTCTTGTTGTTACCATCTGGGACTCTCCGAATATCTTGTCTTTGGATCGTGCATCCCTGCTGCTGAGTCTATCACGCCGGTCGGCCATCGAACCCAGACCAGGCGCATTTTGGGGTGTTATGCGCCAGGGATCAGGGATAGGAAGGATAAGCAATCTCTTAACTTCACGCAAGTCCACGGCTCTAACAATTCTAATAAACTCACAACAATATCAACTAGTTACGCATTATTGCCGGGTCGATTTGTAATTCTTTGTAACTGAGAAGCCACTGGTAGAACTCCCATCAGAATCTTGTACCAAAAAGCCTTAATAGTGGCTTAATGGGTGAGACAGTAGAGTCAGAGCAAAAGCGCCATAGGCTACAAATACTCCGAATCCGCTTCGAAATTCGAGGGTCACTGAGATAGACTAGGGAAAAGGAGACAGAACACGTTTCTCTGGAGTGCTGAATTTCACCTTATAAGCAATGTAGGGCGGAAGTTCACCCTTTTTAGCATTTGATAGTGTGGTCTGTCTGGTCTAAATAAAGAGGAATAAACTATGCTTCGCTACTTGTTAAAACTTGCCGGGACCGGCTTACTGATGACAGCCGCGGCTTCGACCATTGCGCAGTCCGATGATATCTACTACGCAGCCCACCATAATTATCGGGTCGTGACGGTTGCGGACGGCCTGCTACAACCGTGGTCCATGGCCTGGCTGCCAGGCGGTGACATGCTGGTTACGGAAAAGCCTGGTCGATTGAGAATCGTTAGAGACGGGCAGCTGCTGCCGGAAGCCGTGCCGGGCGTGCCGGAAGTACTTTACACCGGCCAGGGCGGGATGTTTGACGTCCTTCCACATCCGAATTTTAGCGAGAACCGCTGGGTTTACCTGAGTTTCGCCAAGCCTGTCGGGGACAGTTCAAGCACTGCGATAGTGCGGGGGCGTTTCGAAAATGACCAACTTACCAATGTCGTGGAAATCTTCACCGCTCAAGCGCTCGGCTTCGGGCACTATGGTGGCAAGATGGTTATCGATGATGATGGCTATCTGTTCCTGACTGCCGGGGAACGCCAGGCGCCTGCCAGAGGTGATCTGACCGCTCATCCGGCGCAGGATCTGACCAATCACCAGGGAGTTATTATCCGCCTGCACGACGATGGCAGCGTGCCCGACGACAATCCGTTTGTCGGCCAAGATGACGCACTTCCGGAAATCTGGAGTTATGGGCACCGCAGCCCCCAGGGCCTGGTGATACACCCGGAGACCGGTGATCTGTGGGAGAGCGAACACGGCCCACAGGGTGGAGACGAACTCAACCTGATCGAACCGGGGAACAATTATGGCTGGCCTGTAATTGGTCGTGGTACGAACTACGGTTCCATCGGCAGCCCAATCCATGCCGCCATCGGTCAGCGGGGCATGGAGCAACCCGTCCATTTCTGGGTACCGTCAATCGCCGCCTCGGGCCTCATGGTCTATACCGGCGACAAATTCCCCGGGTGGTATGGCAGCATCATTTCCGGCGCCCTGGCCGGGGAGCAACTTGCGCGCCTGCACATGAGTGACGATTACCGTGAAGTGATAGTTGAAGAAACCCTGGCCTATAATATGGGTCGCCTTCGTGACGTGCGTCAGGGTCCGGATGGTTATATTTACATAGCCATTTCAGATGGTAATGGCGCCGGAGCAGGCGACTTCGAGGAGACGGCAATTGTGCGGCTGGAGCCGGTTGACTGAACTGAAGTCTGGCGGTACAAGAAATGAATAATGGTGACGGAAGGATCGGTTCCTGATTTCTCCGTCACCTGCTCTCACAACAGCCGCACAACACAGTTGATTCCGCTTCTCTGTAGCTTATGAACGCAGGTCGTTTTAACAGGTGCCATCATGGACCAAGCTTATCGTCTCCTTCCAGTGGCTGATTATTCTGCCATCGTGAAGTTCTATTCCCTTGCACTAATTGCTGTGCTCTCGCTGACGATTTCATCTCACTCATCCGGGTAACAGAAGACTCAAAGTGATACCAATGAATATTACGTCTCGGCTGACGCTCAGCCGGGCGGGGATGGCAGTCAATCCAGTCCGTTTCTTAGACTGGCACAGGCTGAATCTGCAGCTGCGGCAGGTGACACTATCTTTCTGCTTGTCAACAGTCAGGACAAAATACTGGATGGTGGTATCGAACTGAAACCCGGACAAAAGTTGTTGGGGGTAGACTCAAACGGGCAACTTCAGGATCGCAGCGGCGAGAGGGTTAAACTAAGCAATAGCGGCGATGGTGTCATTGTCCAATTGTCTCTAAATAATGAGATTGCCGGTATTCACTTTATAAACATGAGCAACTACGCCATCAGCGGCGCTGACACCGATTACTCCGGAGCTTTTGTCCACCACTCGACCTTCAGTGGCAATGCAGACCAGCATATCGAAGACGAACGGGGGCTGGTCTATGCGGTAAGCTTTAATGGGGCCGAGGGAGAATTGGAGAATATCCGCATTGAGGACAGCAGCTTCTTCGATGGTGAAGATCTGGGTGCGATTCGTGTCTTTCATTCAGGCACCAGCCGTGGCAGCTATCGCTTCCAGAGAAATACATTTGCCGACCTGGGTGGCAGGGCCTATTTTGTACGCTCCCGCAATAGCAGTTTTGTCGAGACTACTATTTTAGATTCCACTGCCAACAATATTGGCCGTGGCGACCGAAATTCCGATAGCATTATTCCCTACCTGATGGGTCAATCAGAACAAATCATGTTGGTTAAGAACTATCATTTCAACAACAGCAAACAGGAAGGCAATCAGTCAAACACCGGCATAGAAGCATTCATGTTCGGTTATCCGCGAACAGACGAGGCCAATTTTTGCACGGCCTGCAAACTGACCTTCAAGATAATCGACAGTGTGATTGAGAATGCCTACTCCGACTCCATCCAGTTTTCAAACTCCGGTGTCAACTCTGATTTAAGCTATGAAATTAGAAACACGAAGATCATCGGTGGAAATCCGCAACAGGGCGGTGGCGGCATTTCCCTGAATCTACAGAGTGTGGCTGACAGCGGCAGCAGGACTACATTACTGGTGGAGAACACCGATATTATTGGCACTAGTGGCTACGGATTCGCCATGAATAATCGCGGCGGTGGCGATATTTCGGCCACGGTAGATTTCGGTGGTGGTGCGTTGGGCAGTATCGGTCACAATGGATTCAGCGACAATGCCAGGGGTGAAATTCGAGTCTCTGGAAAACAGATTAATGCAAGTAATAACTGGTGGGGCGGGAACAATCCAAGCATCTACAACGCAGACAATGTAGTCATTACTGATTCTAGAGTTGTCTATGCTCCGGTTCTGACGGAGAACCCACGCTAGATAAATGGATAAATGGGGTCAGAGTAAACATACAGTGTTTCAATATCTTTAAAAAATACAGTGTTTGGGATCAGGGTCAGAGTAAAAAATATAGTAGAAACACTGTATGTTTACTCTGACCCCGTTCAGGCTCACTCAACAAATGCCGCTTTTTCCTCTTCGGTAATCTCCTTGATGCTGAGCTTGATGCGTCCACGAGCATCCAGGTCTGTGCATTTCACCAGCACGTCCTGGCCTTCCTTCAGGTAATCAGTGACGTTCTCTACGCGCTCTTTAGCGATCTGAGAGATATGCACCAGGCCATCCTTGCCAGGTATGATCGTCACGAATGCGCCGAAGTCGACGACTCTGGCTACCTTGCCATTATACAACTTGCCAATTTCCGCTTCGGCAGTAATGGCGTTCACCATTTCCACCGCGGCGTCCCTGGAGTCGGCATCTTCGCCATAGATACGCACATTACCATCGTCATCGATATCCACCGATGCACCGGTGTCTTCAGTAATGCCTCGAATCACGGCACCACCCTTACCGATAACGTCGCGAATCTTGTCGGGATCGATCTTGATCATGGCCATAGCCGGCGCGTTTTCGGAAACCGATTCACGTGCTTCAGAAATGACTTTATTCATCTCGCTCAGAATATGCATCCGGGCAACATTAGCCTGTTCCAGAGCCGTTTCCATGATTTCTTCAGTAATGCCCTGAATCTTGATATCCATCTGTAGTGCCGTGACTCCTTCGGAAGTACCAGCCACTTTAAAGTCCATGTCGCCAAGGTGATCTTCATCACCCAGGATATCGGTGAGAACAGCGAAACGCTCACCTTCCTTGATCAGACCCATGGCGATTCCAGCTACGGGAGCTGAAACCGGAACACCGGCATCCATCATCGCCAGGGAACTTCCGCAGACGCTGGCCATTGAGCTGGAGCCATTGGATTCAGTGATTTCAGACACCACGCGGATCGCGTAGGGAAAATCTTCTTCGGCGGGCATTACTGCAGTTACGCCACGTCTTGCCAATTTTCCGTGCCCAATCTCGCGGCGCTTGGGACCTCCCATGAAACCGGCTTCACCGACGGAGTAAGGCGGGAAGTTATAGTGCAACATAAAACCGTCTTTTCGCGAACCTTGTAGGTTTTCGATGAGCTGAGAGTCGCGCAACGCACCAAGAGTGGTTACTACCAATGCCTGAGTCTCACCTCTGGTGAACAGGGCTGAACCATGAGCCTTGGGCAGAACGCCTACTTCCACTTCGATGTTCCGCACCGTCTTGGTGTCACGGCCATCGATACGGGGAGCGCCATCGAGAACTCTATTGCGTACCGTGCTCTTTTCCAGCTTACCGAATACGTCCTTGACATCTCCTTCTGAGATGCCCGCTTCTTCATCGGATAACTGCTCGACCGCCTGTTGCTGCAACTCACCGATAGCGTCATAACGCTGCATCTTGTCTGAAATCTGATACGCTTCGGTTACGCCGGCAGCGAATTTTTCTTCAACCTCTGCTTTCAGTGGTTCATTTACTGAAGCGGCTTCCCATTCCCACGCTGGTTTGCCAGCCTCAGCGGCAAGTTCCTTTATAGCGGTGATGGCTACTTGCATCTCTTGTTGGGCAAACAATACTCCGCCCAACATTTGATCTTCGCTGAGCTGCTTGGCTTCAGACTCAACCATCAAAACTGCGGACTGAGTACCGGCAACAACCATGTTCAGTTGAGAAGTTTCTAACCTGCTGTAGCTCGGATTGAGAATGTAACCTTGCTCAGCATCATAACCGACACGCGCGGCACCGATTGGCTCTGCGAAGGGGATGCCTGAGATTGCCAGCGCTGCCGAGGCACCAATCAATCCTGCTATATCCGGGTCTTCGTCTTTATCCGCCGAGACTACAGTTAATATTACCTGTACCTCGTTCATGAAACCTTTCGGAAACAGAGGACGAATTGGCCTGTCGATCAGGCGTGAAGTCAGAGTCTCTTTTTCAGTTGGACGACCTTCACGCTTGAAGAATCCACCTGGAATCTTGCCAACCGCATAGGTCTTTTCCTGGTAGTTAACCGTTAACGGGAAAAATTCCGCGTTAGGGTTTGCCTGCTTTCTACCTACGACAGTTGCCAAAATTTTGGAGTTCCCCATAGTTACTACAACTGCACCTGTTGCCTGTCTAGCAACCTTACCCGTCTCAAGTGTGACCGTCTGATCACCGAATTGAAACGTCTTGCTTACTGGATTGAACATAGTTATTTCCTAATTATTTACAGTCGCAAGGCCAACTCATCAGGCCTCGCGCAAGATGCTTTCTTCTTTGTTAAATTAACGACGCAAACCAAGCTGTTTGATTAACGATGCATAGCGCTCAACATTTTTGCGCTTCAGGTAATCGAGCAGCTTTCTTCTGCTATTCACCATGCGGATGAGCCCGCGGCGAGAATGGTGGTCGTGTATGTGCTCTTTGAAGTGAGCCTGTAACTCATTAATGTTGGCAGTTAATAAGGCTACCTGGACCTCGGGGGAACCAGTGTCACCATCACCTTGTGCGTATTCCTTAATGATTGTTTCTTTCTGTTCAGCTGATAAAGCCATTTCATATCTCCGTAATATGCGGTTAGACCATCTCACTGCCGGCAGTCGTCGCTTTCTCATTTGAAAAGCCGGGCGAGTTTAATTCCATCTAAAATCAGTATAACCACGCATATTGATAGTTACCTGATACTTTCCCTTTCATAGATTGTTGAGTCCAGTATTCTGTTTATTTAGTTTACTGTGACAATCAAACGCCTTGGAGCAACTTTGCCATCGTCATCGATACAGCCGATGCCAATGAATTGCTCCTCCTCATACATCCTCACCAGACCTTCTTCTGGTAAGTGTCTTACTAATACAGCCTGCCCGTTTTTAACATAGCTGGCGGTAATACTTGGTAACTTTACTTCTGGCAGATCGAGTACTGCCTTATCCATTGGAATCAGGTGCTGATCAATCGTGTCCAGACCGTCCGATTCTTTCAGCTCAATTAGCTCAGTAGCACTAATACAATCTTCCTCCGTGAAGGCTCCTGCCTGTGTCCGGCGTAGCGCAATGATATGTGCTCCGCAGCCAAGATCCTGTCCTAAATCGTCTGCTATGGTACGAATGTAGGTGCCCTTGCTACAGGCTATTTCAATTTCTATTACATTGTCGGCAAAATCCAACAATTCAATGTGATAAATCGATACCTTGCGGAGACTGCGTTCTACCTCCAAGCCTTTTCGCGCCAACTTGTAAAGCGGTACTCCATTAACCTTCAAAGCTGAGTACATGGGCGGTAACTGTTCTATTTCACCCTCAAATTTTTTAAGTGCCTTTTCAACATCACGGCGTTTAACGTGAAACTCCGTCAATTCTTCGATCACATTTCCTTCGCTATCACCACTGTCTGTTCTAATTCCCAGCCTGATTCTGGCTCGATAGCACTTGTCAGAATCCAGCAAGAACTGTGACACCTTGGTTGCTTCTCCAAGGCAGAGCGGCAGTACACCAGTTGCCAATGGATCGAGGCTGCCCGTATGGCCAGCCTTGTTTGCCTCAAAAATCTTCTTTACCTCTTGCAAAGCAGCATTCGAACTACACCCCACGGCTTTGTCCAAAACGACGATGCCGTTGATATTGCGGCCCTTCTGCCGTTTCCCTCTGCGGCGCTGCCTGCTCAATCGAAAACCCTCTGTGCGTACTTTCTCTAGCTGTCTGAATGCATAGACTTGTCAGCCGCTAAGGCATCATCTATTAAGTTTGATAGCTGCTGGCCTCGTTCCACACTCTCATCGTAGTGGAATTGCAACTTTGGTATCGAACGAAGCTCGATTCGTTTTGCCAACATTGATCTCAAATAACCCGAAGCTTTACGCAGCGCTTTGAGATTTTCTTCGATTTCCAATTTATCCAACTCACCAGGTGCTACCAGCGTCGAGTCATTTAATACATCGCTACCTGTCATCGTATTCAATACAGTAACGTATACATTTGCATGTGCCAGGTCTCTGCTTACGTTTACACTTGTCACTGAGACCATTCCAATCCGGGGATCACTTACTTCCATCTGGATCAGCATCGCCAGTTCCCGATGAATCTGATCGGCTACTCTCTGCACTCTGGATGACATCTCGGACATGGCGTTGTTTATTCCTCTATCAAGGCATAAGCACTGAGACTAAGCCTTAAAGACTCCTGGCCACTTCGGTGGTCTCATAAACTTCGATCTTGTCCCCAACCTTTACATCGTTGTAGTTACGCACACCAATTCCGCATTCCATGCCATTACGAACCTCATTCGCATCATCTTTAAAACGACGTAGTGACTCGAGTTCGCCTTCATAGATGACAACGTTCTCCCTCAGTACTCGAATGGGTTTACTACGAAAGACAGTACCTTCTATCACCATGCTGCCGGCTATCTGACCAAACTTCGGTGAATTAAATACATCACGTACTTCGGCGATTCCTACAATTTCTTCACGAATCTCTGGCGCCAGCATGCCACCCATGACTGCCTTGGCATCGTCGATAACATCATAGATTACATTGTAATAGTGAAGCTGAAGGCCCTCGTTCTCAATTATGTCGCGTGCCGACTTGTCGGCCCGGACATTAAAGCCGATGATCATTGCATTGGAAGTCGCGGAGAGATGCGCATCATTCTCACTAATTCCACCGACACCAGAGGCGATAATATTGACCTCGACTTCCTCGGTACTAAGTTTTTGCAATGCAGCAATAATCGCCTCAAGAGAACCGCGCACATCCGCCTTAAGGATGATGTTAAATGCTTTTTTGTCCTCTTTGCCGATGCCAGCAAACATAGTTTCTATCAATGCCGACTGTTGCTTTGAGTGCATTGTGTCTTTATGGCGCTCGCGTCGAAACTCCGCAACTTCCCTGGCTTTTTTCTCATCCGATACAACAACAAAATCGTCACCGGCTTCAGGCACCCCGTTAAGCCCGAGTATCTCAACAGGAATCGCAGGTCCGGCTGATTTGACTGTATTGCTCATCTCATCGACCAATGCCCGAACTCGGCCAAACTCATGGCCCGCCAGGACGATATCACCACTTTTGAGAGTGCCATTTTGTACCAGTACAGAGGCAACGGGTCCACGTCCCTTGTCCAGGCGAGACTCTATTACTATTCCGTGTCCAGGCACATCCGTATAGGCCTTTAATTCGAGCAGCTCAGATTGCAACAGGATTGCTTCCAGCAGTTGATCGACTCCCTCACCAGTGATCGCCGAGACTTCGATGAACTGGGTGTCGCCGCCCCATTCATCAGGGATAACTTCCAAAGCGGACAGTTCATTCTTGACGCGATCCGTATCGATACCTTCTTTATCAATTTTATTGATAGCTACCACCAGAGGCACTCCGGCAGCCTTGGCATGCTGTACGGCTTCTTCTGTTTGTGGTTTGACTCCATC
>DMJN01000259.1 GCA_003451715.1 Gammaproteobacteria bacterium
CCTTCTCGAATACTGCCCATGCGATCATCCAGGTGCAGCAGGATGGCCGGATTAAGCGTTACCATCTTCAATGCATCTATCTCGCTCACATTGCCATACTTAACCGCCTTGGCTGCCTCCTGGTTCAGACGCCGCGACATCTCGGCATCGTCTGAATTCAATGCCACGACAACCCCGGCCTGCTGCATGAGCGCGGCATTGTAGGGAATGGCATAACGCACTTCCCATTTATAGCCCCACCAGTCCGAAAAGGTGGAACCACCAGCGCCATGCTGCGCCATCTTGTCAGCCACCTTGTAGCCTTCCAGGATGTGAGTGAAAGTATTGATGTTGAAATCGAAACTATCTGCCACATGCATCAGCATGTTGATTTCAGACTGCACATAGGAGTGACTGGTGACAAAGCGTTCACCATTAAGAATCTCCAACATGGTTTCCTTCACCAGGTCACGGCGTGGCGGCACCGTATTGCGCTGCTGGTTGCGGGATAGACTGTTATATTCATCCCAGGCTTTACCATATTCCTGTGCCTGGGAGAACGCATTCACAAACACCTGCTCGACGCCCATGCGAGTTTGTGGATAACGAATCGATGTGGGGTTGCGTGACCGCTTGACATTTTCACCGAGGGCGAACTTGATGTATTCGTCTGCTCCTTCTATGAGCAAATCCTGGGCGGGATTTCCCCAGCGCATCTTAATGATGGCTGACTGGCCTCCAATCGGATTGGCCGAACCATGTAACAATTGTGCTGCAACCACACCACCTGCCAGGTTGCGATAGATATTGATATTCTCAGAGTCGACGACATCCTTCATTCGTACCATACTGGAATTCGTCTGCCCTTCATTTATATTGAAAAGAGCGATATGAGAATGCTCATCGATGATCCCCGGAGTTAAGTGTTTGCCGGAGCCATCGATGATGGTGACAGCGTTGGCCGATAGATTATCTCCTACCTCGGCAATCCGACCATCGCGTACTAATACATCGGTAACTACTACGCCCGCATCCTCGTTAGTCCACACCGTGGCACCCCGAATGAGCAGGTCCTGCTGTTGCGGCAACGCTGTTCGCCCGTAAGCTGATAAGGGGTAGATAAGCGCGCCGGGTAATTCTGCTTCTCCCTCCTCGTCGCCCCCATCAGACTCTGCATCCAGATTGCCACTGCGGGTCAGCTGCCAATCTACCAGAGCACCATCTGGTGTGCGGCCATTGCCGCGCCACCCACTGCCCTCCGGCCAGCCACTGAGACGTTCCCGATTGCCTTCGTCGTCGATCACGAAGCTGAGTGAGATCAGGTCTTCCGTAAGATCCAGGTTAACTCGACGTGTTTCATCTTCGGGCAATACCAGCTTTGCCGATCCAATGCCTTCATCAAATGCCAGTTCCAATGTGAAATTCTGATCGGCTACTGCCAGGTCATATACACCTTCACGGTTATCGTCGCCCTCATTAAGAACAAATCGTTCGCCCTGAATCCAGTTTTCAAGAATCAACGAATCATCCGCGAACAGCTCATCCGATGTAATGATAAAATTTGCCAGCGAAGAAGGGGCCAGCTGTCCCACTAAATCTGATAAACCAAGCATCTGCGCTGGTATTCGGGTCAATGCATCAATAGCTTGCCGGGCAGGTAAGCCATTATCAACTGCGGTACGTAGATTAGCCCAGAATTCATCATCAGCTCCGCTTGAAGTAACAGAAAATGGTATTTCCTGTTCAGCGAGAATACGCAGATTAAAAGGTGCCAGTTCCCAGTGCTTTAGATCTTCCAGTGAAATATCATCCGCGGTTAATGAGTCCTCAACCTCTGGCGCTTCAGGAAAATCTACCGGTACGATCAGCGCGGCGCCTGTGTCCTTAATCAATCCGGCATGTCGGTAGCTGTCACCCGTGGTCTTGATCACATACTGGGTATCAAATTCATCGCCAATCCTGTCCACCGTAAGTGCTTGTTGCCAGTTATCGACCTCCATGACCTGGGGCAGAGATCGATACCGGCTCCAGGCTTCCAGGGTGTCATCGGTGAACGGACGAGGTTGCTGGCTTCCGAACCACTCGGCGTCGAGAAAGGTTTGTCTAAGCAAGGCAAATGCACCCATCAGGGAAGATGGCATGGATTGGGAAGATGTTCCTTTGTCCAGGGAATAGTGTGCGGCAGCATCGGGTACGATAACCACTTCGTTGGCATTCTTATCGCCCAGCGTAATTAATGCCGACGTGCCGCGGGCAATGCCGTCGGGGCGCAGGCTCAATACAGAGGAAAATCCCAACTCGCGATAGCTTTTACGTGCTTCTTCATCGGGTGCGAAGGCGGTGCTGGCACGAAAATTCGAGCGAATCGCATCGTTAACATTGAAAGCCTGTTCGCTAGGGTAGAGGTTTTCAGCCAGACCGTTGTCATCCTGGCGTTCCAATTCCGCGATACCGTAGTCGGTATAGATGTCGATCAATCCTGGATAGATGTAACGACCCGACAAATCGATCTCAAAATAGCCCTCAGGCACAGAGTCATTATCCTCGATATCGACTACCCGGCCCTGGCGAATCAGCAAGGTCCCTCCATCGACAATAGAACCATCTACCCGATAAATATTGGCGTTGGTTAAGGCGTAGGCGCCGGCGCGATCATCGGCGATCCCATTGGGGGTTGAATTTTCCTGCCCTAGTACGAGTGAGGAGCCTGATGAAATGGCTGCTGAAATCAGTAACGCTGTACACGCAGTAGGAACGGATTTTCTTGTTAGGCTCACCATGGTGTTAGACCTCCTGCCGCCTGGCTGAGCTGGTTATTCTGAGTGCATATTACAGTCAACTTCTGGCAATTATAAGGGTCAGACTTTTTCTGGGCTTCCTATCCACCAAAGCAATTCAGGTATACTCCGCAATCTGTGTGATTAATTGATGCTTGGAGGTAGGAAAATGTTGGGGTCGCAAAAAATTGTAGTGCTCTCAGCCTGTGCTTTGTTGGTTGCTTGCGGATCAGAAGAATCGAGTGCCCCAAGCACGGCGCCCGAATCACAGGAGGTCGCAGCAACGACCACGGAATCAGCCGCAGTTGCGGGTCCTGAGCTGGGTAGTTTTGGTGTGGATTTGAGTTATCTAGACTCCAGTGTGCGACCGGGTGATGACTTTTTCAGATTTGCCCACGGCAAATGGTTGGATAGCTATGAGCTACCTGCCGATCGCAGCAGCTACGGCTCATTCTCGGTGCTGGGTGATCGTTCCGATCAGCGCGTACGCACTATTATCGATGACCTCACATCCATCGAGCCGGCCGCGGGATCCATGGAACAGAAAATCAGTGATTATTATCTGAGTTACCTGGACACGGAAACACTTAATGAACTGGGCATAAGCCCACTGCTTCCCGGTCTGGCGGCATTGAAGGCAATCGCTACCCGGGAGGAGCTGATTGCAGGCTTCGGGCGAGCCATGATCGACAACACGGCGACCCCCTTCGGTTTCTACGTAGGTGCCGATCGCAGTGATCCCGATCAACACCAATTGGTGCTGTCTGTGGGCGGACTGGGACTCCCGGATCGAGACTATTATCTGTTGGACACAGAGGAATATGAGAACGTACGTAGTGAGTATGTTACTCACATTGCCCGCATCCTGAATTTTGCGAATATCACAAACTCTACGGAGAAAGCGGAGGCTATTCTCGCCCTCGAAACACAGATTGCTCAGCACACCTGGCCGCGGGACCAGAGGCGCAATCGTGATCTTACTTACAATCCCATGAGCTATACCGAGTTTGCCGAAGAGTATCCGGGTATCGATTGGGATGCCTATTTTGCTGCAGCGGGAATTGAAAATCTGCAGGACCTGAACATAACCTATCCGAGTGCCATGTCTCCCATTATAGAGTTGGTCAATACACTGCCGATGGAAGACTGGAAGAGTTATATGACTTATCGCTTTATCGTAGACAGTGCCAGTTTGCTCTCCGAGGAAATTGATCAGGAAGCATTCTATTTCAGCTCTACCGTGCTGCGCGGTGTGCCAGAACAACGCCAGCGTTGGGAGCGGGGAGTAATGCGTGTCGGTTCCTTAAACAGCCTGGGAGAAGCAGTGGGCCAGGTTTATGTGGAGCGGCATTTCCCGGAGTCCGCCAAACAACAGATGGAAGATCTGGTAGAAAACCTGCGATCAGCTCTGGCTGAGAGTATTGGGGAGATCGACTGGATGGGATCCGCCACCAAGGAAGCAGCGATTAGGAAACTGGAATCCTTTCGACCCAAGATTGCCTATCCCGATGAATGGAAGGATCTGTCTTCCATCGAGATCATGCGAGACGATTTGTTTGCTAACGCGCAGAACGTACGCGAATTTAACTACGAAGATCAGATCAGTCGCCTCGGCCTACCCACCAATCGGGAAGAGTGGGGTATGACACCGCAGACAGTAAATGCCTATTACAACTCTTCGTTCAATGAGATCGTTTTCCCGGCGGGCATTCTACAGCCCCCATTCTTCGATCCAGGGGCCGACGCGGCGGTAAATTATGGCGGTATCGGAGCGGTTATCGGGCACGAGATGGGACACGGCTTCGATGACCAGGGCTCCAAGTCTGACTTCGCCGGTGTGCAGCGTAACTGGTGGTCCGATGAAGACCGTGCCAATTTCGACGTGCTGACCACGGCACTGGCGGCGCAATACGATCAGTTCGAGCCGGTACCAGGCTATTTCATCGATGGTAATTTCACGCTTGGAGAAAATATCGGAGACGTGGGAGGCTTGTCACTGGCCTACCGTGCGTACCAGATGTCATTAAATGGGCAAGAAGCCCCTGTTATCGACGGATACACGGGTGACCAGCGATTCTTCCTGGCCTGGGCTCAGGTATGGCAGCGGAAATATCGGGAAGATGCACTGATTCAGCGCCTGACTTCCGATCCGCACTCACCGTCGGAGTTTCGGGTGAATGGCGTAGTGCGCAATTTCGCAGAGTGGTATGAAGCCTTCGATGTGACACCGGAGGATGACATGTACCTGCCGCCTGAAGAGCGTATAAGAATCTGGTAAGTGCCGTCATGAAAAAATGCATCGGTTTACTGCTGCTGTTGGTATTGGGAACAGGTACTGCTTATTCCCAGGATTCCTACGACATACTCATCCGTAATGGAAAAATAGTCGATGGTTCCGGCAATCCCTGGTATGTGGCAGACGTCGCGATCAATGGCGAGCAGATCGTTCGCATCGGCGATCTTTCCGCAGCGAGTGCCGACAGGATCATCGATGCCACCGGGCTGGTGGTGGCTCCAGGCTTTATCGATCCCCATACCCATGCACTGCGGGGCATCTTCGATGTGCCCAATGCCGAGAGCGCCCTGCTACAGGGAGTGACGACGCTTACCGAAGGCAATGACGGCAGTTCCCCCTTTCCCGTGGACGAACATTTTCAGGCCATACTCGACAGGCAGATCAGTCCCAACTGGGGAATCTTCGTCGGACAGGGCACGGTGCGTTCACGGGTAATCGGTGCCGAAGACAGGGATCCCACTGCAGCCGAGCTTGAGCAGATGAAGAGCATGGTGCGGCAAGCCATGCAGCAGGGAGCATTGGGCATCTCCACCGGGCTGTTCTATGTACCAGGCAGTTTTACCCCTACCGAGGAAGTCATTGAGTTATCCCGGGTCGCGGCTGAATTTGGTGGAATCTACATTTCTCATATGCGCGAGGAAGCGGCAGAGCTGATCGATTCGGTCAACGAGACGATCCGTATCGGCGAGGAAGCCGGCATTCCTGTGCAGATGACCCATCACAAAGTCATCGGTGTACAAAACTGGGGCGCCTCGATTGATAGCTTGCGCCTGGTTGATGAGGCCCGTGCCCGGGGCATCGACATCACCATCGATCAGTATCCCTACACGGCTTCGCAAACCGGCATCAATGCGTTGATTCCACAATGGGCACAGGAGGGCGGTCGTGAGCGCATGCTGGAACGCATCGACAGTCCGGAAACCCGCGCCACAATCAAGAATGAAGTCGTAGAGAAGATTCTTTACGACCGGGGAGGTGGCGATCCCAAGAATGTCTTCATTTCCCGCAACACCTGGGATCCTTCTATGGCCGGCAAAAACCTCGCCGAGCTTGCTGTTGAAGCCGGAATGGAACCGACACCGGAAAATGCCGCCGATATTGTCTTTGAAATTCTTGCCGGTGGTGGCGCAACTGCGGTCTATCATGCAATCGGCCCGGAGGATGTTGATCGCATCATGCAGCATCCAGCCACAGCGATCGGTTCCGATGGGCCGGTGGGTATCTTCGGTGAAGGTGCTCCTCACCCTCGCCAGTACGGTACTTTCGCTCGTGTACTGGGACACTTCGTCCGCGAACGCGGCATCCTCAGTCTGGAAGATGCGGTACGCAAGATGAGCAGTCAGACTGCGCGGCGCCTGGGAATTCACGACCGTGGTCTGCTCACTGAGGGCTACTACGCCGACATCGCCGTATTCGATGCGGATGAAATAATCGACAAGGCTACCTTCGAAGATCCTCACCAATATGCAGAGGGCATGAAGTATGTGTTGGTGAATGGGCAGATCGTCGTGGCAGATGGTCAGCACACAGGTAGGCGGCCGGGTAAGATCATCTATGGTCCCGGCTATACCGGAAACTAATTTGCGCTAAATAGACAGAGGATATGTGTTATGCAGAATCGAATTAGCCGAGGTGTATTAATTTTGCTTCTGTTCTTACCTGCACTGGTAGCTGCCCAGAGCGGTGTGGAATACCAGCCACTAAGCCCTGAAGCACTGCGGGAATCGAACGGCGGTGGCCCTATCGATTTTCGTGTACTGGTCGATGTAGCCAATCTCGGCGGTGAGGAAACCCGAATCGCCGAATTGACATTCAGCCCTGACTACGAGGGCCAAGCCCATGTACACGATGCCATAGAGATCTTCTATGTGCTCAGCGGCCACTTCGGGCACAACGTCAATGGAGTTGCGGGTGTGTTGGAACCTGGCGAAGTCGGCATATGCCGACCCGGCGACACGATCATCCACTCGGTAGAAGGCGAAGAGCCAGCCGTCGTACTTACTATCTGGCTTCCCGGCGGTGCGGCAGCACCGTTTCATAGCCCATAGTTTTTCAAAACAACAGGGCTTCAAAATAGCATGTGTGGTAAGTGTTAGCTCTCAGCCCATGTAGCCATACGCTGATAAGTGTCATCCGGCTTGGCATCCACTAGCAACTCATCTACTAACTTGGCAAAGTCAGGGGCGACGATTCCCCGGCCAATTTTGTCCCACCACTTTCGACCGAGTTCCGTCGAGTGATTGATTAAGATAACGTGACGATAGGCCAGCCAGGTTTCTTCGTCTAGCAGCCCATTTTTGTATTGGGGATATTCGAACTCGCGATTTCTTAGGTCGAGTGAAAACATGAAGCTCATACGTAATTGTTCTTCTGCTGACAATTCACTTTCGGAAACATATTTAGTAAACACATCAGTATTATTCATATTGACGCCTAAGGAAGTGACATCATTAGATACCAGCGTCTGGCGGGACTCAGAGCGCAGTAAGTCGTTATTCTGCCGAATCTGCACCGCTAAATAGGCTAGAGTAAGAACAACGGCAGCTGCGCCTATAATTTCGCTTATTGCTCCGATTGCATCCCAATTTACTATTTTTCTTTCCGTTTGTAGATTGTCAGTCTAGAAACATAACGTTTTTAATAAGGAGTATGCATTGCGCATCTCTTTTGCTTTGATTGTTATGTGTCAGTAAGCAGTTTTGGATTAATCACGAAAAAACTCTAAATGAAATCGAACCTTTCCCTTGGGTTCTACGTCATGAAGTATGGTTGGTTCAACCACACCATACTTCTCGCTAGATAACAGCACTTCCTCAAATTCCGGCTCTAGAATTCGATAATGTAGCAGACCTTCAGTTACGTTAATCTTAGCCCAAGTTCCTTCCTTTGTTTTATGAGCTTTCAATAATCCAGCAGGTACTGTGTCTTCCGTAAATTCGCGCGTTTTCATATACGACGAAGCTGATGCAGGTATTTCCTTCATGTGCTAACTATCCCTTCGGAGCTTGGAATTATGCGTTATTAGATAAATTGAGACACCTAGCATTTGTACAAGGGGGTCCCTCACTTTCTCAGTAGAAGGAGCACGCTCGGTTCTATGGTGAGTACTTAGTATGTCATTGAAACTGAGGGACTTCTACAATCAGCAGGGCTGTAAATCAAACTGGGTAATTCCTGATCCCGGATCCCGGAATTCCTGATAGTAAGTTTGATTGCCACTTTGGCGTATTTCACCATATTTGAGCCTTTCTCCCAGCTTGAGAATCTCTCTGAATAGTTAACTCATTGTTTTTATTAAGTTATTTAAGTTGGCACGCTATTCGCATTTCTTATAAGACCGAGAGAAAAACTAGTCAATTTGGTCAATTAGCGCAAAGGCAAAGTCCCATGAAAGTTATCGGAAATTTAGTCGTCATCTTTCTCGTTATCGTAGGCCTGCTGGCCCTACTGCCGCTGGTAAGCTTTGGTTTCGCCATTGTCTGTGGTATCGCCGTATTCGCCATCTGGTTGTTGCCCATCTGGATTATCGCTACTTCGAACAAGACTACAGGATTTGAAAAGTGCGCCTGGATTCTGGCGATTCTATGCTTGTCCTGGTTCGCCTGGGTGTTCTACTTCTTCCTGGCTCCTCTGAAACCCAGGCATCGCTACGACTACTACTATTAGGGATTGTTTCTCATAACGCCACTCGAGCTCCGATCTGGAGCGGTCGACGCTCTGCGCTTTTTTGACTGGAGTTCGGGTATCATGGGGGCTGACTGAGTCAGGGAGCCAAGGCAGAGTCATCT
Organism: Gammaproteobacteria bacterium; assembly: GCA_003451715.1. Lineage (GTDB taxonomy): Bacteria > Pseudomonadota > Gammaproteobacteria > Pseudomonadales > Pseudohongiellaceae > UBA9145. Next base: position 8,841 of record DMJN01000259.1, read on the forward strand.
GATGCCAATCATCGAAGTCGAAAATTTCACCAAGCAGTACCCTCTTCCCGATAGCAAGAATGAAACTTTCTTTGCGGTCGATGGTGTTTCACTACACATCGACAAGGGAGAGATTTTTGGCATTCTCGGCCCCAACGGTGCGGGAAAAACAACTACCTTGGAAATGCTGGAAGGATTGAATGACATCGATGGAGGTCACGCAACTATCGATGGCATCGATGTACAGTCTCATCCCTTCAAAGTAAAAGAGATTATCGGTGTGCAACTGCAGGCCAACGAATATTTCGACAACCTGTCTTTAGTTGAGCTCCTCACTCTGTTTGGCACACTGTATAAGCGTGAAATCAATCCGAGTGCATTGCTGGAAAAAGCACAGTTGCTGGATAAGGCCAAGGCCAAACCAGCGAATCTTTCCGGGGGTCAGAAACAAAGGTTTTCCATAGCCTGCGCACTGGTAAACGAACCGAAAGTTTTGTTTCTGGATGAGCCAACTACTGGACTCGATCCCCAGGCGAAACGAAATCTCTGGGAACTGGTAACGGCATTGAACGATTCAGGCATGACCATCGTGTTGACAACGCATAATATGGAAGAAGCCGAATCTCTGTGCCACCGCATCGCCATAATGGATCACGGCAGGATCGTGGCGGAAGGCACACCACAACACCTCATTATGCAACACGCGCCCGAGCCTCCTGAAGCGCCATTGCATGGCAATCTTGAGGATGTGTTTCTGGCACTAACCGGGCACGCCCTGAGAGACTGAGGAAGGTCACTATGCCGACTAAACTGCAGTTGCATCTATCCAAAGTCTTTCTGAAGATCTTCCTCAGAGATCGCCAATCGATATTCTTCAGCCTTTTCTTCCCGATTATATTTATGACGGTATTCGGGTTCGCCAACAGTGGTGAACAGGATCCGATAAATGTCGGTGTCGTGAATGATTCCGACGCTGTGGTTGCCGCCGAATTTGTACAGCAATTGATTGATAACCCGATCTTTAATGTCACTGTAGGAATGGAAGACGGCCCACATAGCGAACTGGAAGAGGGCGATCAGACTATGGTGCTGGTATTGCCTGAAGACTTTAACAACCAGAACCTCGCGCAGGATGGCACCGAATTGCGCCTGTTGGTCGATGCTGCCCAGGTACAACAGCTGGGTTTGATTCTGCCAGTGTTGGAACAGACACTCATCGAGATCGAGCGGGAATTCCGCAATACTGAACCGATGTTCAACCTGGCAATAGAAGATGTGCAGGCTCGATCGCAGAGCTATCTGGATTTTCTATTACCTGGTCTCATGGCGTTTACCTTGATGCAGCTGAGTATCGCCGGCAGTGGCTTCAATATCGTGGAATATCGCCGCAAGGGAATATTGAAGCGCCTGTTTGTCACACCCATTCAGCCCAAAGATTTCATTACTTCCATCGTGCTGGCTCGCATGTCCATCGTGTTGATTCAGCTTGTTGTGTTGATTGCTTTTGCGGTGCTGATACTGGATGTGCGTATTATCGGAAGTATTGTGGAATTTTTCTTCGTGGTCATACTCGGCACATTTATTTTCCTCAACCTGGGCTTCTGCCTCGGTAGTATTGCCAAGACACAGCAGGCGGTAATGTTGGTCGGCAATATCGTCATCTTTCCACAGATCTTTCTGTCCGGTGTGTTCTACCCAATCTCTTCCATGCCGGAATTGATTCAACCGATCGCCTATGTATTGCCGTTGAGCTTCGTTGCGACCGGTATGCGCGACATCGCCAACGAGGGTGCTTCACTACTAACCATCATGCCGAGCCTGCTTGGCATCGCAGTCTGGCTTGTCATTGGATTCGTCCTCGCCACCCGCCTGTTCGTCTGGAAAGAAGTCGCGAACTAAAGCTGCCGAGCGCCTCCATGAGCAATGTTTTCTACACCTGTGTGACCGGTCCCGACAATGGCTATGTACACGATGTGAGCGACATGGATCATTGCGGTTTTGACTTCGTCACCATTCATGACTCACATCACGGAGAATTCCCCGGCTGGCGATCGATCAATATCGATGCTGTCTATCCATTTGACAAGGACATGCATGGTCATAAGCAACGCTATGCCAAGACCATGCCCCATCTGTTTCTGGAAGGCTATGACTACAGTGTATACCTGGATCCCAAATGGGAACTAACGGAAAATTTTCTCAATCTATGCCGGCAAAGAATCGACGAAAATCCCAGTTGGCTAGTGTGCGCACATCCTTCTCGCTCAACCCTGTTCGAAGAATTCCTGTTCCCATTCAGCAACGGCATCTTGAGTTATGAAGAATGTGTCAGGGTGGTCGATGCTCTGGTAGAAGAGAAAGTCGATTTCGAAAAATATTTTGCATCGCTGAATACCTGGATAATCCGTCAGCACAACCACAGCAACGCAAAAATTGGAAAACGCTGGTTCGACCTGATCCACAAGTGTTATGACAATCATGTACGAGACCAGATTCTGCTTCCCTTTGCAATCGAAAGCCTCGACCAGGTGAACAGATGCCTCTCCATAGAGCAGCTCTACCGAGCCGGTGTGCGCCTTAACTACCCCAACCAGAACCGGATCCGCAAAGTAGACTGGCAAAAACAGATCTACGATCTAATCGCCTACCTGCACAGTCGCACGGGTCTGCTGCCGAATCAGCAAGTTCCTCGTACGCTTCGAAACAGCTAATCAATCATTTTTGCAGATAGCGATGAAGTTCACTATGGCAGTGTTAAAAACATCTACGAGCTTCCCTTTTTGTTCACTTTTCTTCCACTATTAAAGTCATTCCCATACAACCCCTTTTGGGTCAGAACGACAAAGAGATAGCCACCGATAAAGGGAATGATCGCGCTTCCTGTTGCCCGTAGAATTGCATGAACTTGAACTCCATATTTGCTGATCATGAAGTAAGATTCAATTATCAGTAGTGCAACTGCATAAACCAGGACATTGATATTTTTAAATCCCAAATACTTCCCATTTTGCTTATCTCTTATAGCGGTGGGTATAAGTACTACACTAAACAATGAAATTATCACAGCATTAAAATATACAAAATTCATTCGATATGATCCTTGCAAAACAACACCAAAGTCACGTAATTAGCTCAGGAGCCAATCATCCCAGCAATAATACCTGTTTCTACCGAATAGGCCCCAAGAAAGACTGAGGTCAATCCAGATGAGTAACGAGACGCGGCAATACCACCGAAAAATCCAGATACGCCGCCGACTAATGTAGCACCTACAACTTCACCAAAACTTCCCCCTCCGAGCGCCGTTGAACCTCCAGCTGAAGCGGCTCCAATTCCAGCACCTATTACACCAAATTCCCCTTTCACCATCTCAATCTCTTCATCCGTAAGCTCTCTCATTTCAATCTCCTTTTGAATGTAAAATTAAACTCTGTCTACCTGAGTCTAGTCCTCCGATTCCAGGAAATGAAGTTTTTGGGGAAATTAGGTTAGACTCGACGAATCCCCCGCCTGGCAGCACCGATGAAAGCCATCACTCTGAAGAAATACGGTTCAACCGACGATCTGAAACTTGTGGAAGTAGCATGTCCTGTTCCCGAGGCTGATGAGGTTCTTATAAGGGTGCTCGCCTCTGCTATAAACGACTACGAATTGGCTATCCTACAGGGCAAGCCCTTGTTCATACGGTTGTTCCTGGGATTCTTCAAACCGAAGGTGAAGATACCGGGTTGTGAAGCTGCCGGCATTATAGAAACCACAGGCAGGGATGTATCCCGGTTCAAACCGGGCGACAGGGTTTATGGCGATTTGAGCGAGAGTGGTTTCGGCTCGTTCGCAGAATTTGTGTGCGTTCGGGAAGACTCGGTTGCCTTCATGCCCAGCAATCTGTCTTTCGAGTAGGCCGCAGCCATTCCCCATGCGGCGATGCTGGCACAACAAGGTCTGCAGGATTGTGCACACATGGAAGAAGGGCAATCGCTGCTCATCAATGGCGCCGCAGGGGGTGTTGGAACGCTTGCTCTGCAACTGGCCAAGCTGAAGAAATGCCGAGTTACAGGTGTGGACAATTCTGCAAAGCAGGAATACATGACTCTGCTCGGCTTTGACACGGTCATCGATTACCTGGAGGAAGACTTCACCAGGTCGGGCAGGCAATACGACCTGATACTCGACACCAAGACTACCCATTCTCCCTTCGAATATGCCCGCGTTCTGAAACCAGGTGGTTGCTATGTCACGGTAGGCGGTTTCATGCCGCAGGTATTTCTCTGCCTGCTATTTGGTAAATGGATCGCCTGGACGCAAAGAAGGAATATTCGCGTATTAGGCTTGAAGCCTAATAGAGGCTTGATACATTTCACCCAGCTAATCGAGGCGGGAAAAATCCTACCGGTAATCGACAGCCGCTACAGCCTCGCAGAAGTGCCGGCCGCTATAAAGCATTTCCAGTCATCTAAGCATAAGGGCAAGATAATAGTGTCGGTTACGGAGGCTACTGCGGGTGAGCCGTAAACAGTTCGCATGAGGTACTCTAAACCAGCTCCGCAAGCATGTCCTTACTATAGGTTTTGATCGAATCCATATCGCCGTTCCTGACCAATTTTGGCCAGGCGGGATTGGCAATCAATGCACGGCCCACTGCGATCAGGTCAAATTCATCGGCTTCCATGCGGGTGATGAGTTCATCGATGCCTGCCACCTCTGCCTTGGCATCGCCATAGGTCGCGATAAACTCCTCACTGAGGCTTACGCTGCCAACGCTGATGGTGGGTTTGCCCGTGATCTTCTTCACCCATCCGGCGAGATTGAGATTCGAATCTTCGAATTCCGGTTCCCAGAAGCGCCGCGTACTGCAGTGGAAGATATCCACACCCGCAGCAGACAACGGCGAGACGAATTCTTCCAATTGCTCGCGGTTATGCGCCAACCTCGCCGTGAAATCCTGCCCTTTCCACTGGGAAAAACGCAGGATCAGCGGGAAATCATCCCCGATTTCGGCACGGATCGATTCCACGATCTCCACTGCAAACCGGGTTCGCTTCACTAAGGAGCCGCCAAATTTGTCATCCCGTTGATTGGTGCCTTCCCAGAAGAAATCATCGATCAGGTACCCGTGCGCCCCATGTAGTTCGATGGCGTCGAAACCCAGTTCTACTGCTGAAATTGCAGACTGCGTGAAGACGCCGATCAGTTCGTTAATCTCTGCTGTACTGAGAGGCTCCCCCACTTGCTTGCCTGGAAGTTCGCAGCCCGATGGTGACGCCGTTGGGCAATCCGGATAGGGACCCTGCCCGGGTAGCCGTCTGGCACCTAAATGCCATAGCTGAGGCGCGATCTTGCCACCGGCCTCATGTACCGCCTCCACAACCTTCTGCCAGCCTTCTAATGCTGCATCGTGAAAACAGGGCATCTGCACATCAGATGAAGCGGCCTTATGCGGCACAGTAGTGCCTTCGGTGATTATCAGGCCAACATCACCTTCGGCGCGAGTTCGGTAATAGTCCCGGACTTTGTCATCGGGAATACCATCGGGAGAGAAGCGTCGTGTCATGGGTGCCATGGCAATGCGATTCTTCAATTGTAGTTTTGGGTGATCGAAAGGTCTGAACAGAACTTCGGGATTCATAATCACTTCCATAAATATCAGGCGCGTGCATTCTATTGCCTATGGGTAATGTTGTCGAATCCGGTTTGAGGTCTGTACTATGGCAGGCAAAACATTTCTGGCTACTCGCCCTTGAGTTTCACTATACTGCTGATTATGACTTCCAGCTCTTACTACAGAAGCAAAAGAAATCTTTGTTTTGGCCTGACTTTGCTGTTGCTTTCAGGTTTTACTTCTACGCTGTCTGCACAAAGCTATCGAATTCTGCTCTCCAATGACGACGGTATAGAGTCTCCGTTGTTGATTGCATTACATCAGGTGCTTGTCGCCTTGCCTGATGTGGAGGTAGTTGTGTCGGCCCCCAATGAAAACCAATCCGGTAGCAGTCATTCGACAAATTCAGGGCCCGTAGTCGTTGAACGAATACAACACGAGGGCGAATTTTTCGGCTACGCGGTGCAAGGCCGGCCTGCCGATGCCGTACGCTTCGGATTGTACGAACTCGGTAAGGAGAATGCGTTTGACCTGGTAGTGAGTGGCATTAACCGCGGTGCCAATGTGGGAGACGTGTCGCATTTATCCGGCACCATCGGTGCCGCAATGGAGGGTATTTACCAAGGCGTACCTGCTATCGCGGTTTCCCAGGAATCAGAAGGTGTCGATACGGCGGCGTCTGCCCGGTTTACTGCACAATTGGTGACACTCTATAAAGAACAGGGTGCTCCACAGGGTACCCTGGTCTCCATCAATATCCCGGGGGGAGAATTGCAAGGGGTCAGCGTACGGCCCATGGGCGATTCCTATTTGCAGACCTCCCATTACGAACTGGTGGAGCGGGCCGGCGATCGTTCGGTGTATGAACGCGAGCGAATCACTGTTCAGTCTTCCGACAGCCGCACCGACACCTATGCCTATCAACAGGGCTACATCACGCTCACCCCCCTGAAGTTCGACTGGACCGACACCGATTTCCTGGATCGGCTGGAATCCTGGAGCCTGCCATTGCCATGATCCGCATGCTCGCAGAAAGCGAGCTTTTCAATCAAAGCATTAACTGATTCAACTACCCTGTGAATCACTCTTCACAGGCTACTTTGCCTCATCAGACAAATGGTTTATGCTCAATCCCCCGTGAACAATGACGCGAGGCGCCTCATGACAATTCTAAGAAGATTGATAGCAACAAGCCTGGTTCCATTCACACTGCTATTTTGCCTGCCAGCCCAGGCTGACCGTCAGTTGACCGATGATGAGAGCAATATCGACGACTCTCGAGTTCAGCATCGCAGTTATACATTTCCAGCCACTGGCGAAAAAATTCCTTACGCACTGTTTGTGCCCTCTACCTATAATGAGGGCGACGCGGCACCTTTAATCATATCTTTGCATGGCCTGGGCAGGAGCTATGACTGGCTTATGGGATATCACGGCTTCCTCGAGCAGGCGGAAACACACGGATACATCGTTGTTACACCACTCGGATATATTCGTCGCGGTTGGTTCGGGTCGCGTGCGACAGAAGATCCCGAGGATGCGGACTATAGCGAGCAAGACGTGATGGAAGTCATAGGTCTGGTACGCGAAGAATTCAACGTGGACAGCAATCGCATCTATCTTTGGGGGCATTCCATGGGGGGTGCCGGGACTTACCATATCGCTGCCAAGTATCCCGATCTGTTCGCCGGACTGGGAGTCGCAGCACCAGCACCAGAGAGAAATTTGCCTATCGAGAATACCCTGGAACGAATCAAGCATATCCCAATCTTCGTGCTACAGGGCGATGAAGACGGGCTGGTAACCCTTACCCGGCGCTGGGTGTCGAAGATGCAGGAAATCGGTATGCAACATGTCTACGCTGAAATACCCGGCGGCGACCATTCTCTGGTCATCTCGCAGAACAGTGAGCACATGCAAAAGTTCATAGACTTTTTTAATATTGTGCGGAAACGCTATTA
>DMJN01000319.1 GCA_003451715.1 Gammaproteobacteria bacterium
ACACTAATAGCTTAATAACTTAACTCCCCATTCTGTAGGCTAAATCTTACATTAGCCCGGTTAAGTTATTAAGCTATTAGTGTCCCCTAAGGAGATCGACCCATGAGCCCGGCAATTCGTAAACGCCTGTCACAACTTCTGGCAATATCCGCCCTGGTGACGTTTATTGCTGAAACTCAGGCCCAGGGCCGTTTCTACCCCAATGCTCGCAGCGGGGGTAACTACATGCACAATTTTTATTTTCCGCCGTCACCCAGTGCCACGCCCTGGGCGCCGGACTGGTCCCCGGACGGCGAGTGGATCGCAGTTGGTATGCAGGGTTCCATCTGGAAGGTTGTGCCGGATTCGGGAATCGCCTACGAGCTTACCTATAGCGAAGCTTATCATTCGTCACCGGACTGGTCGCCCGACGGGCGCTGGATCATTTTTACTGCAGACTATGATCACCAGCGTATTCAGTTGGAGATCCTCGATACCGAGACAGGTCAGATCAGCAAGCTGACCGATGATGAGGCTGTCTACACGGACCCGGTATTCTCACCGGACGGTAGCCGAGTGGCTTACGTATCCACCAATTCGAATGGTTACTTCAACCTGTACGTGCGCGAGATAGCGGATGGCCAGTGGGCGGGGGAGCCCATTGCGATAAGCCGGGACAACGACTACGGCAATAGTCGTTTGTATTTCGGTAGTTGGGACATGCACATAGCCCCATCCTGGTTACCTGATGGCACGGAACTGCTGCTGGTTTCCAACCGCAATGTACCGCTGGGCTCTGGTAACGTGTTGAGGGTGCCTGCTATCGAAGATGGCATTCGTGAGGCCACGACGGTACTGGCCGAGCAGACGCTATATCGCACCCGTCCGGATGTATCCATCGATGGCAAGCGCTTCGTCTACGCCTCCACCAGCGGTGCAGCTGATCAATACAACAATCTCTACGTGCAGCCTACCTCAGGCGGCGAGCCCTACAAGCTGACGTTCTTTGAGCATGATGCCTTTCATCCGCGCTGGTCGCCAGACGGGGAGTGGATTGCCTTTATCTCTAACGAGCCGGGCCTGTCTCAGTTACAGTTGCTGGAAACCTACGGTGGCAAGCTGATCAAGGTCGATATCAGTGAGCAGCACTACAAACGACCTATGGGTATACTGAAAGTACGTGTAGTTGATGACAGCACTGGCGAGCTGACCCATAACAGAATTCATCTGACAGCCAGCGATGATAAGCTTTATACACCAAACAACGCCTATGCCCGTGCCGGTACACGAGGCGACCTGATCTTTCACAACAGTGGTGAATTTGAAGTGAGTCTACCGGAAGGTGTGACCGAGCTGCTGGCCGTCAAGGGATTCGAATTCTTCCCCACCGAGACCAGTGCCGAGATCGTGGCAGGTGAGGTGACCGAACTAACTGTAAACCTTCAGCGCATGACCGATATGGGGGCGAAAGGCTGGTACAGCGCGTCTACCCACGTGCACGCCAACTACGGTGGCAACCTGCACAATACTCTGGAAAACCTGATGATGATGTCCCGCGCCGAGGATCAGGATCTGGTGCTGGACCAGGTGGCGAACAAGGATAATCGTATCCTCGACTATCATTATTTCGAACCGGGTGGGGGTGCTCATTCGATTTCGGAATCGGATCAGGTGGTCGTGGTGGGACAGGAGTTCCGTCCTCCCTTCTATGGCCACGTGTTCATGTTTGGCCTTCGGGAACACCTCATTTCTCCTTTTGTAACGGGATACGAAGGGACTGCCATAGAGAGTCTGTATCCCAGCAACACCGATATGTTTCTCAAGGCCAAGGCACAGGGCGCCGTGACGGGATACGTGCACCCGTTTCTCGGCGAGAACGATCCCCTGCTGGGCAATCTCGGGGGTGGCAAGGGCTTCATCGTCGATGCCGCCCTTCAGACCACCGATGCCCTGGAATGGTCTGATGCGAATCGGGCCGGTTTCTTTCCTTTATATGCGGTATGGAACAACGGACTCAAGGTAACCGCGACCGGAGGCGAAGATTCCATCAGCTCCCTGCAGCGCAGCAAGCTGGTGGGCTCTGTGCGTACCTATGTCTATACCGGCAATCGGGGTCTGTCCATGGAAGCCTGGTTCGATGGGCTTAAGCGGGGTCGCGCCTTCGTCAGTTCCGGGCCCCTGCTGGAAATGGAAGTGGAAACGGCCCTGCCGGGTGACACCGTGGAACTTCCCGCCGTTGGTGGTCAGGTCACCATCAATGGGCGACTGCGCTCAGTTACCGAATTGGAGGACTTGCTGCTGGTGTGCAATGGGCAGGAAGTGGAGCGCTTTCCAGTAAGGGGCGACGGCACCAGCCTGGATATTACCTATGAGCTGGATATTGAACGGTCGGGTTGGTGTCATCTGCGCACCGAGGGTAACAGCGAGGAGCGCTTCCCCATGGATGTTGGCTACGTGCAGGCCTTTACCAATCCAGTGTGGTTCCAGGTGGGTGATGCGCCTATTTCCAATCCTGAATCGGCGACCTATGCTCTGCAATGGATCGACAAGTTACAGGAATTGGCCGAGGCCTGGCCCGGTTGGCGTTCCGAGGCGGAGAAGGATCACGTATTCGGTCAATTCGATGAGGCACGCCGGGTTTATCGGTCGAAGTTGAATTGACTATTGCTCAGAGCTTTGGCACCAGGGCGGCCAGGTCCCTTTGATTTTCAGTTCGCTAGTAGCTGCTTCAATTCTCTGCTTTCAAAAAGTCGCTTATGGTAGCAAGTAGATCGTCAATGCGATAAGGCTTACAAACAGTCGCTGCAAATCCTCTGGCCTGCATTTGTTCAATATCATCATTCGTTGCATTACCAGTGACAGCGTTTACCGGGATTGTGCTGGTTAATTGCTCCTGGCGCAGCATGTCCAATGCCTCATTGCCGTCAGTCCCGGGCATATTTATATCCATGAGAATGAGGTCTGGCAAATTTTTCCTGGCTAACTCGAAGGCCGCCAGGCCATCAGCCGCTTCCAGGGTTTCATAACCGTTCTCACGAAGAATCGTAAGCATTAACTCAAGATTCATGTGGTTGTCTTCGGCGACTAATATTACAGGCATCAGATATGTCAAATTCGAAAGGATTTCACTATTTCCTTGGTAGGAATATTCAGAGATTGGCATACTCATGCCTTCAATTCCACGGAATTCAAGGGGATTTCGCAAACAAGGTGACAACCTTCAATTTCAGCGCTGTCTTTTAGCATGAGCGTGCCACCGTGTAACTCGACATAGCGGCGGCTTATAGCCAGCCCTAACCCCGTTCCTGCATCCTTATCGTCTGGATTTCTGTTGAGTTGGAAAAAACGCTCGAAGACTCTTTCATGGTATTCAAGTGGAATACCGGAACCGCTATCTGAAACTTCCAGAAACAGGACTTCATTGATGATCTCTCCATGTAGTCTTACGCTTCCTTCTTCCGGTGTATGAGTGATGGCATTTGTAAGTAAATTCAGCAGCGTCTGTCTAATCTTCAATTCATCCATATTCACGGGGCGATTGTCTATGGATTCGCTCACTGTGCAACTAAGACTAATCTTCTTCCTCGAGGCTCCGTCCTTCAATAAAGTGATTACAGAATCGAAGAGCTGGAGGACATTGGTTGGCACGGGATTGAAATCGATATTTCCGGAATCAATCTTGCTGAGATCCGATAGATCATTCACCAGAGCAAGTAAATGGGTGCCACTTTGCTGGATATAATCCACATACTCTGACTGTTTTGGGTTCAGCTCTCCAATTTAAGATCGTTGCAGAACATCTGAAAAGCCAAGTATGGAATTCAGTGGTGTTCGAAGTTCATGGGAAACACCAGAAAGAAATTCATTTTTTGCGGTATTGGCGGCCAGTAGCTCTTTTTGCAAGGCGTTTTGCCAGGCTACATAGATTATCGCCAGGGCCAATAGAAGAAATAGCACGTTACTCACGCTAATAAGATAAAGCAACACAAGTTGTGGTTCGGAGAGTACCACGGCAGGAACGATGTCAGTAATGTGCGCATAGTAGAGAAAGCCCAAATTGAGCATCAAGATCGACGTAATGATCAGCCCGAATCTTATCCCGGAATAAAATATTCCGAACAATGGCAGTATTGGAAACCAGGCTATCGCTGTTGAGTAAAAACCCCCTTCAAGAAAGGTGTAAACCATGAGAATCAGTGCGCAGAGGAGAATGACATAGCCACCTGCCAACTGTACCGAGCCCGTGATCCTATAGAGAAAGGGAGTGGAGAAAAGTACGATCTCAACAAAAACCAGGACATAGAAAAGGGGGCTGGCAGTCCCGACCCAGACTCCCCGAATAATCAGAAATGGTAAAACGAGGGGGCTACCAAAATACGAGCGCGATAGGTTTCGTTTACCGATAATTTCGCGGCGTTGGCCGGTGTGAAGAATTCGTCTATCGCTTTGAACATATTCTGCTATCCCAGCGCACACTATGTACTGGCTGCATTTATGAACTTGTTTATAAAGCCGGGCTACGTACGAATCTACCCTAATTGCCTTTTATATTGTCGGCATTTAGACCATTCTCATGAAGGATACAGGGCAGCTCGTTAGTGAGATGCTCCCTAGAGATTACGGGTATTTCGATTAGACAATGGAATCAGGGCGAATATAGGTAAAATATAGACCATCTTCTCATGGTCACAACTCTCGGTGTTTTCGCTTCGGTATTTCTTACGTCGATACCTTTAGTAGCGCCTACTGATACCCCCGTCAACGAACATGACATCCACCGTTCATTGGAGCAGAATTGCTAGTATGAAAGACATCAACATCTGGTTGTGGATTTATGTCATCGGATCGATTCCGGTACTGCTTTTTTACGCGGCAGGCTTCTCGGGCTGGTTCTTCGATTACCCCATGCCGTTGTTCGTCATAATTTTCCTCATCCTCGCAACTCCCGTCGCTCTGCTAGTGTTGAAGACCCCGTCGGCACCGGCGTGGAACATAGCGCTGCTCTGGGGTGCTGCGGTATTACTCACGATGCGGATCATCTGGGGCGTGCAAGTAGGCGACGGTGAGATTGGGAGTCGAGAGGCCACGATGTTGCTGTCGTTCACCGCCGGCTCGATGTTGTGGGCGGGGATCTGGACAGCGTACTTCCTGACATCAGAACGGATCGCCCGGACCTTCAGTTAGTGTCCCTTTCTTTGGAGCGACTAAGTAGACCGATGCCGAGTGCTGCCATCCCCACCGAGATAAAGGCATTCAGGTAATTAAAGAAGGCATAGGGTAGATAGTCCAACACCGGTACGCCCAGCGTGGCGGTGTAGAAAGCACCGGCAGTAGTCCACGGTATCAGGGCAGTAGTTAAGGTGGAGCCTTCCTCCACCGAGCGAGACAGCAACGCCCGGTCGAGATGATGTTGCTCGTACTTGGCATGGAATAGCTGGCAGTTGAGGATGATGGAAATATAGGCCTCTCCCATGGCCATATTGCCGATGAAGCCGCTGCAGATAGTCGTGGCAATCAGCGCAGCCACGTGCTTCACCCGCGCTATGATGCCCGACAGCAGGGTGTCCAGAATCTTCGCTCCGTGCAATATTCCCCCCAGCGCCAGTGCCATGAGGGCCAGTAGTAGAGTCCAGCTCATGCTGTATATTCCACCTCGTCCCAGCAGCTCGTCCAGGTCGGCGATCCCGGTTGAGCCGGGTGTGTTTTGCCAGAGAGCATTCAGCGTCGTCACGAAGTCCTGACCCTGATAGGCAATGGCAATCAACACTGCGACTACCACACTGGCGGACATGGTGATTTCAGGAGCGACACGGCGCATGCTCAGACCTGCCAATACCAGGATTGGGATCAAGGTAATAAAGGGTGACAACTGGTACGTACTGAATAGTGCCTGTCGTATCGAGTCAATCTCATCAGTAGCCAGACTGCTATCGCTATAGGCCAGGCCGATGCCGATGAATATCACCAGTGTGAACAGGAAGGAGGGAATGGTGGTGAACATCATAGAATAGATATGGCGATAGAGGCTGGTCTCCGCGCTCATCGCCGCCAGATTTGTCGTGTCTGAAATCGGCGACATCTTATCCCCGAAGGTGGCGCCGCAGACTACCATGCCGGCGACTATTGGCAGTGGTACCTGCATGACTGCTCCGATGCCGATGAAAACCACGCCCAGCGTGCCAACCGTGCCCCAGGACGTGCCCGTGGCCAAGGACATCAGCGCACAGAGCACTAGTCCAATCGGCAAAAACAATGCAGGGGATAACCAGTCGAGGCCGAAGTAAATCAGCGTGGCGATCGTACCACTGTGCATGAAGCTGGCGATGACCATGCCAATCAGGATAAAAATATAGATCGCAGGCAGGGCACGACTGATCGCCGAACTCATCAAGGCGCGAATATCGAGATAGCTGAATCCCAGCCAGCGTGCATTGGCACCGGCCCATAGCAGGCAGAAAAACATCAGGCTGTGCAGATCCACTGCTAGCACAAACAGGCCAATGGCGATGATGAGAATAATCACGGAAAAGCAGAGCAAAGCCTGGGCAAAGCCAGGACAGCGTTGGGTTGACGAGGAATCCAGGGACATCGGATACAGCATAGTAATAATACGGGGTGACGTAAATAGCCACTAATTAATTGGGTGGTGGATAAATTTTTGCTAAGCTCAGGCGTTCTCGTTGTT
>DMJN01000007.1 GCA_003451715.1 Gammaproteobacteria bacterium
GTTGCTGGTGATATAGGCATAGGATGACTGTGGGTCCAGCGCTGCCGTATCCAGTGCAGGGATGCAGTCATAGTTACTCGCTTCACTATTGGCAACCACAGTGATATCACCATAGCGAGCGGCTTCCTTGTGTGCCAGCTTGGCGAAATTTCCAGTTTCAACATAGGCAGCCTTGCGCTGGGCGAGGCGGTTTATCAGGTTCATGGGTACAGCGGAGAATTGCATCTGCGCGCCACCGTGCACATACAGGATCTTGTAGTTCTGAGGAATATTAGCCAGTTCCACCAGCAGAGCATCGCTTGCATTGATGATGGCGTCGAATTCTTTCGAGCGATGGCTGATTTCGATTACCGAAGCACCCATTCCGTCGTAATCGAGTAATTCTCGTTGGGCCTTTTCCATTACTGCCGTGGGAAGCATTGCTGGACCGGCACTAAAATTGTAAACACGTGTCATTGCTTGTTTCCTGAGAGAGTTCCTGAAGCCTTAGCTATTCCTAGAGCACCGTAACCTTGACCACATCTTCGATATTCGCGATAGCAGTGATCGCTTCCTGCGAGGGCGTGCTCTCGAGATCAATCAGGTTGTAGGCAATTTCTTCCCGGCTCTTGTTGAGCATGTCGATGACGTTGATGTTCTGATCAGCCAGAACTGACAGTATCTGGCCCAGCATCTTCGGGACATTCTTATTACAGATAGCGAGTCGTGTGCACTTGTCGGCATTGACATCGCGATCCAGGTACAGATTTGGAAAATTGACTGAATTCTTGATGTTGCCGTTCTCCAGGAAATCCCGTAGCTGATCGGCTGCCATGACCGCGCAATTTTCCTCAGCTTCGGTGGTGCTGGCACCGATATGCGGCATGGAGATTACATCGTCTCGCCCCATCAATTCCGGTCGTGGAAAATCGCTGATATAGGTTGACAGTTTACCGGATTCCAATGCAGCCAACAGTGCTTCGGAATCGACGATTTCGTCCCTAGCAAAATTCAGCAGGCAGGTTCCTTCGCGCATCGACGCAAACATGTTTACGTCGATTAGATTTCGGGTGGAGTCAAGCACGGGCAGATGCAGTGAAATAAAATCAGAACTTCCCACCAGGGCATTCAGATTCTCAATGCGCTTCACCTGGCTTGGCAACCGCCAGGCAGCCTCTACGGAAAGAGCCGGATCATATCCCTGTACATTCATGCCCATGCTGATGGCCATATCGGCAACCATTGAGCCGATGGCGCCGAGTCCGATGACGCTTAGGGTCTTACCGGCGATTTCTTTTCCCTTGAATTGCTTCTTCTCCTGTTCCATCAACTTGGACAATTCCCCATAGTCGGAGATTTCAGTCTGGGTGCTGGCGAAGTCGATACCCGGGATGATACCGCGCGATGCCAGTAACAGACCGCACAGCACCAATTCTTTCACCGCGTTAGCATTGGCTCCAGGGGTATTGAAAACAACCACCCCATGTTCGGTGCACTCGCCAACAGGAATATTATTAACGCCAGCACCTGCCCGGGCGACTGCCTTCAGCTGACCGTTGATGAGCTTGGGATCCAGCTTGTGGCTGCGTAACATTATCGCATCTGCCTCATTGATCTCGGCACCCACTTCATACTGCTCACTGGGAAAACGTTCCAAGCCCAGATTGGAAATTGCGTTAAATGTTTGAATCCTGTGCATGTTGTCTAGTCCTGGCATTTTCTAGCAGCAAAAACCTGTTGCCTTCGCAAAGCATCTTTTTGCAAATGGATTGCTTATAACTCATCGATGAGGATCATTTAATGTGATACCGCCTGCCAAGCAAGGTACTGGCAGAATCTATGCGGAAAACCGGAATTTTTAAAGCGGGCAATTATGTCGCGAATCGCGCTGAAACTCCAGAGGCATTTCGCTTCAGACCGCCCAGAAAGTTTAGCCAACGCTGGTGCCGGGTTATGATTGGATTTTTAGTCGGGAAGGCACGTTGATGAAGGGATTTGAACCAGGATTACCCACGCCGATAGCAGATACTAGCGTTCCCGTGCACCGCATACTGGGACGCAATCCCAGCGCGATGACTGGCCCCGGCACGAATAGCTACCTGATAGGGGAGAACAGCTTATGCCTGTTGGACCCTGGTCCGATCGATGCTGCACAGCTGGACAGCTTCATGGCTGCTATCGGTGAGAGGCAGTTGCAATACATCCTGATTACTCACACCCACGGCGATCACTCGCCGGGGGCATCAGCTGTTCAAGAGGCCACCGGGGCCGAGTTGGTGGGTATGCCGGCTCCGGCTGTGGCGGGTCACGACAAATCCTTCAGACCAAGCCGTAGCTGGCAGCATGGGGACATTCTGCAATGCGGTGAATACAGAATCCGCCTCATCCACACTCCAGGACATGTCTCCAATCATTACTGCTTTCTCCTGGAACAGGAACAACTGCTCTTCACAGGGGATCATGTGCTTCAGGGAACCACATCGGTGATCCTGCCTCCGGATGGGGATATGGGGCAGTATCTGGACTCCTTACGATTCCTGCAGACGCTGGATTTACGTTACTTTGCGCCGGGCCATGGCGACCTCATGGATCAACCACAGCAAGAGCTGGAGGCACTGATCAGCCACCGCCTCAGACGCGAGCAGAAAATAGTCGATAGATTGGCGCTGTTGGGTCGGTGTGACATGGAAAGACTGGTGAGAAGTGTGTACGACGACATAGGCGAACACCTGATTCCCTGGGCGAAGAAGACGCTGCTGGCGCATCTGATCAAACTCGAACGCGAGGGAGGAGTCGTCTTGGAGAATGGGCAATGGCAACTGAGAAACGACAATGAAACTACAATCTGAATTGCCTTAAGAATCCGATGAGTAGTGAACGCGAACAATGGCATCTCTATCTTATCCGCGCGAGTGATGGCAGCTTGTACACCGGTATAACAATCGATGTTGAGCGGCGTTTCCTCGAGCATCAGAATCAGAATCCCACTTCCGGTAGTAGTAAGGGTGCCAAGGCACTGCGCGGCAAACAGCCCCTCAGCCTGGTTTTTCAGGTTCCTGTTGGAGATCGATCCGCCGCTTCGCAACTGGAGTATCGGGTCAAACGCTTAACCAAGCCTCAGAAAGAAGCCCTAGTACGCGGAGAATTCAGTATCGAGTCCCTTGCAGCCGCAAGTACAACCGATGAGTGATCGAGACGCCACCGCAGTGGCAGATAAAATTCCCATCGGAATCAGTAGTTGTCTGATGGGGGAGCCGGTGCGCCACGACGGTGGGCACAAGGCTCATCCCTATATTATGCAGACACTGGGTGCTTATTTTGAATTGCGCTCCTTCTGTCCTGAACTTGCCATTGGACTGGGCGTACCCCGCAAACCGATCCGCCTTCAGCGCAAAGATGGGGCGACCATTCGCTGTGTCTTCGTCGATGACGATTCCCGGGACTGCACCGATGCTCTGCAGCTGGCGGTCGATGAGCAAAGCCAATTTCATGGCCGCCTGTGCGGCTATATCCTCAAACAGGATTCGCCCAGTTGTGGCATGGAAAAGGTAAAGGTCTGGGAGGGCCAGACTCCCTTACGCGATGGGGTTGGAATCTTTGCCAGGCGCTTGATCGAGAATTTCCCCTATCTACCGGTGGAAGAGGAAGGTCGGCTCGGAAACTCCGGTGTGCGGGAAAATTTCATCCACAGAGTGTTCGCTCTGTCTCGTTGGCACGAATTTGTGGCGAATCGATTCTGCGTGAATGGATTGATCGACTTTCATGCACGGCACAGCCTGGTGATCATGAGTCACGATCGGCTACAGAAGCAAAGACTGGAGCAGCTGGTCGCGGCAACCGATGAGTCGAATCTAGCAGAGAATGCAGAACGATATCTGCATCGCTTCATGAAGATCTTAAGTGTGGTAGCTACTCGAGAAAATCATCTCGCTGTGCTACGGCATGTAAAAGCTACTCTCCCTAAGCAGCTGAGTGGTGCAGAAGAGTCTGAGTTGGTGGAGGCGATGGAAAAATACCGGGCTGGTGGCGTATCGGTAATGGTACCCATAACGCTACTGAATCGGTTCTTCAAAAAACACCCAAACGACAGCATTGTGAACAGCTGGTATATGAATCCGACTCCCGCCGAATTGCAATTGCGAGGAGATACCTGATCTTCTCACCCGCTGATCATTGGTTCAGGCAGTTTGTTCCGCAACAGCCGGGGTGATCTTGATATTCAGGAAACCATAGATTACGGCAATTACCGGATTGATCAGGTTAAAGAAACAATAGGGCAGGTAGGCGAAGGTGGCGACCCCAAGGGTACCGGCCATATAGGCTCCACAGGTATTCCACGGAACCAGGGGTGAAGTAATCGTACCGGCATCTTCCAGGGTGCGGGACAGATTCTTCATGTCCAGATTGCGGTTCTCATATTCCAGCTTGTACATGCGACCGGGAAGTACCACGGAGATATATTGATCCGAAGTGATGATGTTCGCCCCTATACAGGTTGCAATGGTGGCAGCGATGAGGCTACCGGTGCTATGTACGAAGGAGAGAGCAAAGTCCACTAGGCGGCTCAGCAGTCCGGTATGATCCATTACCGCTCCAAAGACCATGGCGCAGAGCACCAGCCAGACGACAGTCAGCATAGAGCTCATACCACCACGAGTCATGAGCTCGTCCAGCGTGGCATTGCCGCTGTCGAGTACAAAGCCGTCAAACAGCGTGTGCCACACACCTTTGAAGAGCCCGAGGAATACATTGGGCGCATCGCCAGCCAGTGCCATGATGACGGGGCGTTGAAAAATCAGCGCCAGTATTACACCCACCAGGGCACCGCTAACGATGGTGGGAATGGGTGGCAATCTCCTGTTTGCCATGAACAGCAACAGTGCAACCGGTAGCAGCATCATCGGACTAATGGTGAAATTTTCTGTCAGCAGTCCCATGGTGATCTCGAGATCATCGGCGCTTGCGCTAGTGTCAATGTTCAGGCCGATCAGGCTGAACATGATCAGTGCAATGACGATGCTGGGGATAGTTGTCCACACCATGTGCCCAATGTGAGTAAACAGGTCAGTCCCCGCGACGGCGGGTGCCAGGTTGGTAGTTTCTGATAGGGGAGACATCTTGTCCCCAAAATAAGCGCCGGAAATAATCGCGCCAGCGGTAATCTCCAGTGACAATCCCATTCCTCCGGCGGCTCCAATCAGCGCAATGCCCACGGTTCCTGCAACGGTCCAGGAGCTGCCGATGCTCAGTGAAATCAATGCACAGATCAGTGCGCTGGCAACATAAAAAATTGCAGGATCCAGAATCAACAAGCTGTAATAAATCATGGTGGGCACAGTGCCGGAGAGAATCCAGCTGCCTATCAACATGCCAACGCAGAATAGTATTAACAGCGGTTTAATGGCCACCGTGATACCTGACACAATACTGGTCTCAATATCAGTCCAGCTCTGACCATTATTCCAGCCCACCAATGCCGCCACGGCTGCTCCCACACAGAGCGCAATCTGATTGGGTCCATAGCTGGCGTCTTCGCCAAATAAATAGACTGAAAGAGAAAGCAGGCAAACCAGTACAGAGACAGGAATCAGCGCCTGTAACACAGTTGGTGTAACTGCGCCGTCCGCTTTGCTCAATTCACTGTCCTGGGTAGTTGCCATAATGCTGCGCTGCTAAGGAAGTCCGCAGCATATCGGTATTGGGGTCTGCCTGTCTATTTATGGGCCTGAGCGGCTCGAAAGTCACCGAATTGAGGTATAATCTGGCACTTCATGGCGGGTGTTAATGGCTTAGTAATGACCAGTAATTGGCTGTTGGCTGAAGCTACTCGCGATAATCTCAGACTTGATAGAGACTGAATTAGCTCGAAATGATTCGAAGTGAATAGTGCAGAAAGTTACATGACTGATATCGAAGCCTACATGCTGAAGCTGGGATCCCAGGCGCGCTCGGCGTCCCGGGAAATAGCCAAGGCCACTACTGCGCAGAAGAATTCTGCACTTCAGGCAATCGCCGAGGCGATCCATTGCCAGTGCGACCAATTGCTGGCGGCGAACCAGCTGGACCTGGCGGCAGGGCATGAAAAAGCCCTCGAGTCTGCTCTGATGGATCGGCTGGAATTAACCGAGGCTCGCATTGACGCCATGATTGAAGGCCTGCGCCAGGTTGCTGCCCTGGATGATCCGGTTGGTGCAATCAGCGATCTCAAATACCGCCCCAGCGGTATCCAGGTAGGTCGCATGCGAGTGCCACTGGGAGTGATTGGCATAATTTATGAATCGCGTCCCAATGTAACCTGTGAGGCAGCCAGTCTCTGTTTGAAATCTGGCAATGCCACAATTTTACGCGGTGGCTCCGAGGCGATCCGTTCCAATCAGGCGATTGCCGAATGTATATCACAAGGGCTGGAAGCAGCCGGATTAAACCGACATGTAGTACAGGTGCTGGACCGGGTTGACCGCGAAGCCGTCGGCAAGCTCATTACCATGCCGCAGTATGTCGATGTGATTGTTCCCAGGGGCGGTAAGGGGCTCATCGAGCGCATCAGCAATGACGCTAAAGTTCCGGTCATCAAACATCTGGATGGTAATTGCCACCTTTATATAGACGACAAGGCAGATCTCGAAAAATCCATCAGTGTAGCGGTAAATGCCAAGACTCAGCGCTATGGGACCTGCTGTACGTTGGAGTCACTGTTGGTTGCCTCAGGCATTGCAGAGAAAGTCTTACCGCCACTAGCTGACCAGTTTCAACAACACCAGGTTGAATTACGTGGTTGCGAGAAGACCCGCAGCATCATCGATGGAGTGGGGGAAGCGAGTGAAGAAGATTGGGAAACGGAATACCTGGCACCTGTACTATCCGTAAAAATAGTAAACGATGTAGACGAGGCCATCGATCACATTAATAAATACAGCTCACAACACACCGACTCCATAATGACTGAGGATCACAGCAGGGCACAGCGGTTTCTCAGAGAAGTCGATTCAAGTTCGGTAATGATAAATACTTCGACACGCTTCGCCGATGGCTTCGAGTATGGACTCGGCGCCGAGATCGGTATTTCTACCGACAAGCTACATGCCCGAGGCCCGGTAGGTCTGGAAGGATTGACGTCGCAAAAGTATATCGTACTGGGTGACGGTCATATCCGGCAGTGATGGCGCGATTGGGCGTGCTAGGGGGTATGTTTGATCCGGTGCATAACGGGCACATACAGGCCGCCTGCTATGCCCTTGAACGGCTGTCCCTCGATGGCATCAAGATGACCCCCTGCTCAATTCCGAATCATCGAGACCCTGCCATCGCCAGCGCGCAGCATAGATTAGGAATGCTGGAATTAGCCACCACCGAATATCCCGCAATTACAATCGACTCCTGTGAAATTGATCGTGCCGGAATTTCGTATACTGTAGATACGCTGTTGTCCATCCGACAATCGGTCGAGGTCGATCAGCTGGTGTTGATACTGGGGCTGGATTCATTTAATGGCATTATTCAGTGGCACGATTGGAAACAGATACTGAAACTGTGCCACCTGCTGGTATTATCGAGACCGGGAATGATGGTACAGGATGCGGTGGCAACAGGGACTCAACTGGCGGCAAGGGAAGTTAATTCGGTCGGCGAACTGTTTGCCAGATCTGAGGGCAATATATTGCTGGCGCAGGACTTCCATCAGGATATTTCCTCGACTGCTGTTCGGGCGCAACTACAATCACAGGAAGATAATTCGACATGCGTCGATCACAAGGTATTGCAGTACATAGCTGAGAATAATCTCTATAGTTAAGTAATTATTGAAAAGTCAGGAATGCAGGTATATCGATTGAATAGTAAAAAACTCGCACGACTCGTTACAGAGGCATTGGATGACCTGAAAGGACAATCCATCAGCTGCATCAATGTAAAAAAGCTCACCGAAATTACTGACTACATGATAATCGTCACCAGCCGCTCCAACACCCATGCCAAGGCGCTTGCTGATGCGGTCACAAAAAAAGTTCAAGAGTCGGGAGCAGAGATAGTCGGAGTCGAAGGTCGCCTGCAATCGGAGTGGGTACTGGTGGATGTCGGTGACGTTGTAGTGCATATCATGATGGCTCCGGTTCGAGCACTCTACAATCTCGAAGATCTGTGGAGTTTTGCTGCCGGTACCGAAACCGAGAAGGGATTGGAAAGCCTGTCCCAGTGAGCACTGGCCCATGAAGGTATCGATAATTTCGGTCGGCACCAGGATGCCGGCCTGGGTGCAGCAAGGCGTCGAAGAATATCAGAAGCGACTCACCAGGGATTTGGGATTGAACATCATAGAGGTCCCACTTAGTAAACGCAGCAAGTCGCAGAGTATCGAGCAGAGCATCAAGAATGAAGGCGCTGCCCTACTCAAAAAAGTTCCGCCCGAAAGCTATCTCGTCGCTCTGGACATAAGGGGTAGGCTAATTACGACCGAACAATTAGCTGGCCGTCTCGATTCATTCCGAACCCAGAGCCAGAATCTCAGCCTGCTTATCGGCGGCCCGGACGGCCTCGCTAGCTCCTGCCTCGAACGGGTCGATGAGAGCTGGTCATTGTCAGGCCTGACCTTGCCACACCCTCTGGTGAGGGTTCTCGTCACGGAGCAACTGTACCGAGCAGTCAGTATTCTCAACGGCCATCCCTACCATCGCGGCTGAATTTTCCAGGGATGGAAGAGGGAGTGCCGTAATTGCCTGAAATAGGCCGAGAGAACTAATAAAGCACAAAAAAAGGCGTTAAACTCACCAGTTGTTGAAATGTACTATTAAAATTAAACTATTCGGCCTGCTAACTGTCTAAATTTCCTCAGGATTCGACTCGAAATGCGGTATGAGTTAGCAAGTTATATAGAGTACAGCCGACTTTATTAGTCATTACAGCCTTTTGAGAAATAGACAGGAATAGAGCAAAGCATGGCAGGCAAGTGGCAACTTAAAGACCATGAAGCCGAACAGCGGCTATTCAATCGCCGCTTGATGGTCGCAGGTGGCCTGATGTTTCTGTTATTCGCGGCGCTGATTATTAAAGTCTCAGATCTGCAGATTTCTCAGTACGAGTACTTCTCCGCTCGTTCCGATGGCAATCGATTGCATTCTCAATACGTGCCTCCGGCCCGAGGATTGATCTTTGATCGCAATGGCGAATTGCTGGCGGACAACCAGCCAATCTTCAACCTCACCGTGGTTAGGGAGCAGGTCGAAGACCTGGATCAGACACTGCAAACCCTGCGCACGCTGATACATCTCACGGATGATGAAATAGAACAATTTACTAACCGTTTACGCCGCAATCGGGTGCCATTTGCATCAGTACCGCTGCGCTATGTACTTACCGAAGATGAAAAATCGGTGATCGCAGTTAATGGACATATGCTGGCAGGCATTGCAATCGAACCTCAGTTCGTGCGCAGCTATCCCTTAGCAGACCTGACGGCACACTCTATCGGTTATGTGTCAGAGATCAATCGTGAAGAACTCGATCAGTTAAGTGATGATGAGCGGGAAAATTATGGGGGCACTAATCACATCGGCAAAACCGGTATCGAACGGACCTACGAAGATCTGCTGCATGGCACAGTTGGCTACGAGATAGTCGAGAAAAACAACAGGGGTCAGGTTATGCGGTACCTGGATCGAACTGATCCGGTGGCGGGCAAAAACCTTACCCTGCATATGGATGCACAGTTGCAGATAGCAGCCGAAACGGCGATCGGTGAGTATCGAGGGGCAGTGGTTGCCATCGACACCACTACCGGTGGTGTGCTCGCCATGGTGAGTAAACCGGGATTTAATCCCAATCTGTTCGTCAC
>DMJN01000267.1 GCA_003451715.1 Gammaproteobacteria bacterium
CCGGCATTGTCCTTGAGCACGCTTAGCCGGGTGCTGGAGGAATCATTCCATGTCTCACCAATTGAGGTCACCACATTCAGATATTCGTCATTCTCGCCGTTAGCCCCCATGCGAAACGAGCGCTTGTCTTCATGCCAACCCAGGTGACCATCCACTTCACCGGAACCTCGATACTCGACGCTTGCCTCGACCAGCGCAAATTTGTGAATTGCCGTTTTGTGATCAGGCCTATAGAAAAGGGCATCGGTGGAAAACACGCTGTACTCGTATTGCGTGGTAGCGAGGTACAGCGATCGGGGTGTCATGTAGACCGTTTCGGTGTTTCCCAGGAAACAGCTACTGTCAAATGCGGATGGATTACTCAATGGTATGGCGGTAATGGTAATCAGCGAGGCGCTCCTGGAGGCATCGACGGCACCGGTGGCGAGGTAGCATTGATCGCTGGTGATCAGGGGCTGTTCGGGTTGATTCAGAAAGGTCGCCTTCGGTGTCAGATCGGCCAGTGTAATGTCTTCCAACAAGGCATCGTTCGCCAACCTGGTCTCATCGTCATAGGCATAGGGGTTGTAGTTAGGAATGAAAGGTGTGTAACGGGAAACCAGATAAAGCACGTCACCGATGCGTCGGCTCGAGATCAGGCTGCCATCGATAGTCAGCTTGTTGGCGAGCGACAGATTGGCCGGATCTCCAGCATCCAGAAACTCCAACTCGAGTTGGCTGTCACGCCAACCCCAGACATCCAGCCAGGCGATAAATGCGTTCTGTCCGGACAAGGTAACCAGAATGTCATCCGATTGCTCATCACCTTGAACCAGATACATACTATCCGCTGTTATGAAAAGTTCATCTTCTTCCGGCTGATAGACTCCGATCTCTTCGGCTGCTGCCTGGGTCGCATCCAGAGAAAAATTTGCTATACAGTTTTCCTGTCCACAATTGCGCAGCACATAGAGAATCTCACCATCGGTTTTGATGATATCGGCTTCGTCGACACCGGCTTCCTGCACATTGGTTGTTGAGACTTGTGTGGATGACGCACTCGAGTCGCTGCTATCGGTAGCGACTGAGGCAGCCGATTCCTGTGCACGCAGAAAGATTTGATCCGATGAACTGAACTGCATACCTTCTTTAATATAGGCCTCCATGGCCGTGTCTGAGATGAATTTGTGCAGACTGTCTTTCTGTGCCGACTGCACCTCAAACTCCATGACAGTAGATGACACCACGAGGTCTTCACCCGCTGCCTGGTAGGCGGCGTACACCTGGTAGTCCCCTGCCAACAGGTCGATGTTCTGAAACAGATCGAAAGTTGTTTCGGATTCGAGTTGGATCGCCTGGAAGGAACTGAGGGTGATCGGATTTGCGTCCCAGAAATCCCAGCCCTGCTCGGTGCGTATATACCAGTTATTCTGATGACGTGCGGCGAGAAATAGTGCGGCCTGTTTGCCGACATCATTCGAATCCACGTTCAGGGTGAAACTGGCGGTATATTTGTCTGAATCCAGTAACGCGGTAGTAAACTGATGGGGTGAGGCGATTTCGAGCTGCAGTACACCACTGCCGGGGGGTTGCTCCTGCAGTGTGTCTGCATACCCAAAGCCATGCAATACCAGACCTACGAGGACTATTGGAACATTCCAGAGTGAGGTTTTCAGTTTCTTGAATAGCACAATATACACAGCTATCACCTTAACTCAGCTTGTCGGGTGTCTCCATAGAAAAGACAGGATTTTGCTTTAATCAGTTCACAATAATGCAATTCATTGGTTCATAAACGAATTGAATAGGTCTTGGTTTACTGCGGGCAATCGGCGTTCATTCCAGTGGGATTAGCCATCTTTGTGAAGGGGCTGAACCAACAAGCGATGCAACTGGCTCGAATGCGGCCCATGAAATCCGGCGACGCCAATGGGCATGCTGGCCTGAGCCTGTTGCGGGGAGTGTAGGTAGGAGCCAAACAGGTAGTCCCACCAGGTAAAGTTGAAGCCAAAATTTCTGTTGTATTCCGCCGGATCCACCGAGTGGTGGATGCGGTGCATATCGGGTGTCACGATTATCTTTCTCAGCCCATTGTCCAGTGCCAGTGGTAAGCGCAAGTTACTATGGTTAAACATGGATGTGGCATTGAGCAGCAATTCGGAAATAAGAATTGCCACCACCGAAGCGCCCAACAAAAACACCAGTGCAATTTTAATAAGACTCGACAGCAGAAAAGAGAGCGGATGAAATCGATTACCCGTGGTGAGATCGTAATCGACGTCGGTATGGTGCACTCGATGCAAGCGCCACAACGGAGGCACCAAATGATAGATGCGATGCTGCCAGTAAATCGTCACATCGAATAACAGGACGAACAGCGCAATCTCCAGCCAGGCAGGAAATTCCAGTACATTAAAGAGTCCCCAGCCTCGTTGCTGAGCAAACGAGGCTGATGCGACACCCGCCAGTGGAAGCAGCAGTCTTACCAACACAGAGTTGAATGCGCTGAGAGTGATATTTGTAAACCAGCGATGCAGCTTGCCTCGAAGCGGTTGACGCCGTGGCCAGACTAACTCAGCCACTGCCAGCAACAGGAACACGCCGAAGAATATTCCCAGTCTGATAGCAGACTCAGTATCGACTGTTATGCTATTCATAATCTGCAAGTGAATGAATCATTGAACAGGGGTATTCAATTCTACGGCTTAGCAATAGACTCCTGTAGAACAATATTTCTGTAAGCAAGAGCAGCCATTGAATTGATCAGAAGTTCCTTAAGTGAGTTGCAACAATATTTGTTTGGGTCAGAGGCAAAGAAAATACTAGGCCCGTGTTAATCCAATCCCAAAAAACTAAATTTCTGAACACGTCGACCTTCCTGCTCGGCGATGTATACATTGCCCTGTGAATCCACTCCTATTCCGTGGGGCAACTCGAACTGGCCGCGATAACGACCCGGTCCGCTGCCAAAGCTGCTGAGCAGGGCACCGCTCTGCCGGTCCAGTACGTCCACCATCACGCTGTTCTGGTTAATGACATACAAATATCGTTGTTCGGTGTCGGGGGAGAATGCCAATACAACGGCCGTGCCACGAGAGCCGCTGGCCCGATTCTCAGTCGAACTGAGTGGCGTGAAGCCAACATCGATGTTTCGCTGGTGAGCACCCTGTCGATTGAATACCTGAATGCGATCGGCGCGGCGATCACAAACATACACCAGGCCGTCGTTGGACAGGCGAATACAATGGGGTAGCTCGCTCAGGCCTTCCTCGCCGGGCGCCCGATCGAGTGGCCATTGGCGCAGAAATTCACCTGCATTGTTGAGTACGGCAATGCGTGTATTGCCGCCGGGCAGTTCACCATCGGCAACATAGATATCACCATTTGATTTATCGATATCGATAGCAGAGGGTAGAAAGAACTGAGCTCGATCAGAGTTCAGCGCTCGACCCTGCCGGGTGCCATCAGAGGAGTCAAATATCCCTTTTTCACCAATCTGCATGAGCAGTTCACTGCCATCGGAAGACCATTTCTGAATGTAACCGGTAGCCGCTGCGACGATCCACAGGTTTTGCTGTGCATCGACGTGACAGTCATGTAGACGACCGCCTAACAACTCTGGATCTCCCCAACCACGCACCACGCGTCCCGCCGGATCCAGCTCGATTATCGGTGGCGCCAGCGTGGCACCATCGAGATCATCGGGCACGACGTTCTGGCGATTCAATAGATAGACATGATCACGGCCATCCACGCACATGCCACCGAGCCCACCGGTAAGCCAGTTATCCCCCAGCGGAACCTGCGGCCACAGCACATCCAGTTCGAAGCGCGGCACCTGCTGTGCAAAGCCCGGGGAACTGGAGAGTACAAGCAGTAGTAATAGCCTGGTTTTGTTCATCGACTGCTTACCTGTCCCAACTGAAATACACTTTTACCTTAGCCTCATCCGGCGCCGTATCGTCTGGCTCAGCCAGTTGAAAGTTGAGCCCTGCATTGGGGATATTAGCGCTGCCGAACTGCAGATGTGGGTTCAGGAAATCACCTGCATCGCTGAAACTGCTGACTGCTTCAAAATCCTGACCCTCTGCCTGAACCAGTTCACCGCTCTGGATCTGGTAGAACTGAATGCCGTTGTCGAAATCCTCCAGGGCAAATGGTGCGTCGGCCGAGTGGGCGTTACGCAGGATACGGTCGTATAGACGGAAACTGACACCATCTCGCCCGATGCGATAGTTGTACAGGGTGCTCATTGACTTATACGGATCGCGATCCGCTCCAGGCAGAAATTCGTTACTCAGCGTATAACCATAGATCAATTGTTTGCCATTCCAGCCGATCGATTCGCCGGGAACATCAACATGTCCGCAAGTGGCTTTATCGGCATCACTGACGTCAATAGGATAATAGTCCCGCCGTCGCTGAAAACACATGACATCTAGAAACCCCTGGCGCAGCGTGGCCTGGGCATCGTCATTAAATTGGTAGAAACGCCAGCCATCGTCCTCTTTAAAATAAGCAGCAGGAACCGGGGGCAATTCGTATTCCTGAGGTGTTGAATCCACCAGTAACAGGAAGCCGTTGCCGGGACCGAATTGTGCCGGCTCATTCTGGCTCCACAGGTAGGAGCCGTTGTAGTACCACATAAGAACACCGGAACGATAACGGAAGTCCACCGCTTCCATCTGGCCGGATTCAGGATCGCGATAGAAGATAAAACCCGGTTCTTCGAGGCTATTGTCGTAGTTATAGGCGCTGGCAAACCGCTCGTAGGGATCGCGGTATTCCAGCAAATAGAAATGAGGTACGGCGATGTCGTGACTGCCAGCGCTGAGGGAGAAACCTTCTACGCTCCAACCCTGAAATTCGCTGCTCTCGAAATCATCGCGATAACCAAGCGCCCTGATTTCGATATTGTCCACCAGCGCACCGTCTTCTGCGGCGGCCATGTCGGCAAAGTAATGAAAACGGATCTCCACGGTTTGACCACGGTAGTCTGCCAGGTCGAATTCAGCATGTACCCAGTCGGGAATCTCACAGGGATCGATTGCGGTCTCTCCGATGCGGTCCTCTGCCAGGGCGCGAGCCAGATTAACATCGCAGCCTGCTGCGCTTTCCACCCGGCCATCTCCATCGCGGTCGCCGCTGCGACCGGTGAATCCGGGAATGGTACCGAGGCCATCGTGACCGCGACGCGAGGGCATGATGCTACTGGTGTCGGCCGGATCATCCTTGTCCACCGGTAGCAGGCGCCGGTAGTTCTCGCCATCGGTTGAGGCTTCGATATAGAGATAGTCCCAGCCGGCCTCGATGCGAAACCAGGCATCGAACTCCAGCACTATTTCATCCGCGGTGACATCCGCCAGATCGAAGCTGCGGGAGAGGTAGTGGTTAAGATCATTGCCCTGTCCGGTATAGGCGGCCTGCTCACCGTTAATGCGCTGCATCTCACCCATGCGTAACTCACGAATCTTCGGCGGCAGTATCACCATGGCGCTGTCACAAAGACCCGCCTGGGTTGAGCTATCCTGCTGCCAGTCATTCATGGTTTTCAGATACACCGATTGTACTGGCGCACCACTGGCGCTGCGGGGATTGATAATGCAGGGTTGCATCCAGCCCAGCATCAGGCGCGACCAGGAACTCAACTCCTGTGGCACCGGGCTGGCGGTAGCACTCATAGCTTCCCAGGATGCGGTGGAGTTATTAGTCTGGGCGGCATAGATATCCGGCAGGCCTATGGAATGACCAAACTCGTGGATAAAGGTCGAGACATTGGTGTACTCCGACTGCATATTGTAGTCATACACCCACAGGCCTTCCTTCAATTCAATACCACCCCGTCGATTGGTAGAGCCTTCCACTTCCGGACCACGGCCATTGTTCTTGGTGAGCGCGAACCGATGGGGCCAGATGCGCTGTGCACACTCCTGTTCAACCGCTTCGAGAGCATCGTAGATATCCGACGGTGCATTGGCAGTAAATTTCTGATTGAGATTGAACAAACCCTGGCAGGAAGCCTGGCCTTTGCCGGCAAAGATCAACACGAAGTGATCGATGTACCCGTCGGATTCGGCATAGTTATTGTCGCCATCGTAGTCCTGGGGGTCCCACACATCGAAATTTTCCCAGGCAAAATCGGGATTCTGCTCGACAGCCGCCAGCAGCGCGTCTTCGACCAATATTTCCGGGCGCACGTCGTTGCGCCAGGCACCGTCGGAATTCTGGATCGGCACGCCGTAAAATTCCGAAGGATTGTCGACCGTGACCACCGGCAAGACTTCACCGGTAACGAAATAACGCCCTTTGGACTGATGGTAGTAATAGTGGGTCAGGGTCTCTTCTGCGGGGCTGGAGAAATTGTCGGAGAACAATAGCTCCTGAAAATAGTCGCTATTGCGTCGATCAGAGCCTCGACCACTGTAGCGGTCGAAGCGGCGATCGGAATACTGCACCGGGATGATGAGCATGCGATGGGGGCTGTCGGCGCTGGCCAGGACTGGAGGAATCGCATCAGATTTAATTTGGGGGTTGCCCAGCTGATCAAACTGCAGGTTTCGCAGCTTCTCGATCATCTCCAGGCTTTCACGGTTCTGTCCGAGTACCGGAGATACCGCGAGCACCATTGCCGAAATCAACAGCGTTAATTTGAAATACTTAATCATGTTTGTTACTACCTTTTACTTCAGTCCAGGGGTTTTTCAAAAACCAGTACGAACCGGTCGGTCCTGCCCTGTATGTCTTCATCGAATACGATACGGTCGAGATCGTCGACCGTACCCTTTAATACATCGCTGCTGGTGACGAATCGAAATCCTCTCGCCTCGATCTCTGACCTGGCGAAGGACTCCTTGATGCGATGCAGTTCCGATACCGTAAAATTATCCGACTGTGGATTACCATCATGGTCGACCACTACGAACCTGCCGCCAGCTTTTAACGCCATCAGAAGCTGTTCCAGAAAATATCCCACGTTGGCCGGATTGCCCACCGGGACATAGCGCTCACCATCGTAGCGAGTGGGCACGACATACAGGTCATGCAGTGCCATCACGATCAATGCCCCGTCAAGTGTTTCCTCACCCAGATCGAGATTAATACCACTGCGTGTATGGCGCGTAATATTGCCAGGATCACGACCATCAAAACGATCGGTTAAGCCATTAATACCCCAGGCTTCGAAACCGGGATTATTGTGCAGCACCGCTTCGCCGGACTCCCCCACTACGCTGGCCAGCAGTTCACTGTAATAGCCCCCGCTGCCGAAGATATCAACCACCCGGTCGCCGGGGTTCAGGTTGAGAAGCGGAATGACGACTTCGGGCCTGCTGCGTGAATCCCGCTCGATGTCGTCCGCCAGCCTGCCCGGTTTGTTCATCGCTGCCAGCACAGTCGATTCGTCTATGGAGGCTGCCTGCAAGGTCACGGCAGCAAGGCAGCTGAAGGAAATTAACAGTGTGAGTATCTTGAGCTTCAAGGCGACCTGCAGACGGGTATTGAATGGAAGACTGAGCATACATTTACTGAGCTGGATTAGCCAAATGATTTCCTATTGGAGAAAATCAAAGCAGCTGATTGATTCTAGGAGTCCTCTGCAAAAGCCTTATTCACCGCCTGTTCGACTGCTGCATGGGCACCGCTCTCAATCAAGGTGCCGTGTCCTGACAGAAGTTTATCAAACTCAAGTTCCAGCAGCAGCCGAAACTCACTTTCCAGATTGCCACCTTCCGGCGTCATGAGTTTCAACCAGAAGGGTCCGACGATTGTCGTCTTCGGGAATCCCATTCGCGGCATCATAATCTTCGCAATCAAATTATTGTAGCTGTAGTCGCCGTAGTGCTGGATCGCATCGCAGGTGAACAGCACTCCTCCTTCCTTCTTGAGCAGCAATGCGCATTCTGGCTGTATAGTGCCTGAAAACTCGAAGATCTCACCATCGAAGAATGGTAGTACTGAACCGGTACTTAGTTCGACATCAATCGGCGGTTCGGTGTAGGCAGTGCCACCGGGCTGACACCAGAACTGCGCCTTGAAGCAGTCGATGTAATAAGGATCATCGGCACCATGGAAGGGACCGAGACGAATGATATTAGTCACCTCACCCAACGCCTTTAGTTGTGCTTCGACCTCTGTGTTTAAGCGAATAGGATTTATTAGGGTCAACTCACTGCCTTCGCGGATGATTCCCATATTACGAGTGATACGAACAAAGGCATTCATCTTGATACTGCCTCGCACCATGAATACATCGCCGGTGATTTCTTCAACCGTACCGTGTGGGTAGATCATGATAGCTACTCCCTTACTCAGCTGTATCTACAATCACGCGCCAGGCTCTGGAGCCTGCACTTGCCTTGTTTACCTAGGCTGTCGCCTGTTCTTCCAATCCCAATTCGCTAATACTTATTTCACGCATCTTGTATTTCTGCACCTTGCCGGTGACCGTCATGGGGAAGTCGTCGCCGAAGCGAACATAGTGCGGTACTTTGTAGTGTGCAATCTTGCCCTTGCAAAAAGCCTTTACACCCTCCTCCGACAACTCCTCACCCTCCTTGAGGCTTACCCAGGCAATAATCTCTTCACCGAACTTCGGATCGGGCACACCGGTAACCTGTACTGCCTCGATGGCATCATTGGTCATTAAGTATTCTTCAATCTCACGGGGATACACATTTTCTCCGCCGCGCACGATCATGTCCTTGATACGCCCGACTATGTTGACGTAACCATCGGCATCCATGATGGCGGTGTCACCGGTATGCATCCAGCCATTGCCATCGATGGCGGACGCTGTTGCCTCGGCGTTCTCCCAGTACCCCAACATCACCGAGTAACCACGGGTACAGAGTTCGCCCATTTCACCCACCGGGCATATCCGGCCAGTCTCGGCGTCGATGATTTTTACCTCTACATGGGGATGCACACTCCCTACGGTACTTACCCGTTTATCCAAGGGCGAATCGACACGTGTCTGAAAGCTGACCGGACTGGTTTCGGTCATGCCGTAGGCGATCTCCACCTCGGTCATGTGCATTAAATCGTTTACCTGCTTCATGGTCTCCACCGGACACGGCGCGCCCGCCATGATGCCGGTGCGCAATGTGGCAAGATCGTATTTGGAGAAATCCGGCAGTGCCAGTTCAGCGATGAACATCGTCGGCACACCATAGAGTGCCGTCGCCTTTTCCTGCTGCACGGCCTTAAGTACTGCCTCGGGTTCGAAGCCTTCGCTCGGATAGATGGCGCAGGCGCCATGAGTGAGACAACCGAGATTCCCCATCACCATGCCGAAGCAGTGATACAGAGGCACCGGCACCACCAACCGGTCCTGCTCGGTAAAGTTCATGGTGGACGCCACAAAGTAACCATTGTTGAGAATATTGTGATGGCTCAGCGTGGCACCCTTGGGAAATCCCGTGGTGCCACTGGTGTACTGAATGTTGATCGCCTCATCCATGTCCAGGCTGGCTTGTCGCAGCGCCAAATCTTCGGCACTTACTCCCTCTGCCAGAGGAAGAAAGTCATTCCAACTATAGATGCCTGGTACATCCGATGCAGTCATGGAAATGACAGTACTCAATGTTGCGAACTTGTCGGACTCGAGATTGCCGGCAGCGCAGCTGGCCAGCTCCGGGCATAACTCGCAGACCATGGCCTGGTAATCCGATGTCTTGAATTGGTTCTGCAATACCAGGCCCCTGCATCCTGATTGTTCCAACACATAGGCCAGTTCATGCCCCCGGTAGGCTGGATTGATAGTCACCAGAATGATGCCCGCTTTTGCCGTGGCATATTGGCTAGTCAGCCATTCCACATTGTTGGGCGACCAGATGCCCACCCGATCACCCTTCTCGAAACCGGCCGCAATGAATGCTCTGGCAAGCGTGTCTACCCGCTCGGCCAGTTGCCCATAGGTCAGACGCTGGCCCTGATGCAGAGAAACGACCGCTTCACGCTCCCCGTGTTGCTGGACGATGCCATCGAAGAGTTCGGGTATAGACATGCCCAACAGGGGTTTAGCGGAGGGGCCGCTGGCGTAGCTGACGGGTCTGGTCATGACTGCTTCTCTTGTGGACTTTTTCCTGGTTTTTGTTCCAAGGTGGCCTCCTACCTCCGAGTACAGGGGCTAATTTAAAAGATAAATCCTGTTGGTGAAACCTTTGCTACAAGAATATCGCTTGGCTGGCGGACAGCGGACCCCCAGCAGAGAGCTTGTAGCACCGTCTACACAAATTCTACTTTACGTTAACGTAAACGTCAGTTAAGCTCAGTAATTCAAAATAGTCCGGGCGATCTAGCGTCCCCTACTGCGATGACCGAACAATATTCCATCTCTGAACTGGCGAAAGAGTTCGAAGTCACCACCCGAACACTTCGCTTCTATGAAGAAAAAGGCCTGCTGAAACCAGGGCGCCAGGGCATTAAGCGCATCTTCAGCGCGGCAGATCGGACCAGGCTGAAGTTGATTCTGCGAGGCAAGCGATTGGGATTTTCGCTGGATGAAAGCAGTGACATTATCGGCATGTATGAGCCTGAAACTGAGAATAACCGACAGCTTGAAATGCTGCTGGACAAGATCAGAGAAAAGCGATCCTTGCTGGAGCAGCAGAAAAAAGAAATTAATAGCATGCTGAAAGATTTACGTAACACAGAGACTATCTGTCTCGATGCGCTATCTGAATCCAGTTCGCCGATACCCCGCGTCAAACACAGGGCCAGACAATGAACACTTCCTACCCTACACTGAATTTTAATCACGATGATGAAATCAATATGCTGCGAGACAGCGTATACCAGTTCTGCCAGACCGAGATCGTGCCACGTGCCGACCAGATCGATGCGGACAATGAATTCCCGGCGGATCTGTGGAAGAAATTTGGCGGGCTGGGTTTGCTGGGCGTCACTGTAGATGAATCTTATGGCGGTTCCAATATGGGATACCTAGCACATTGTGTTGCCATGGAAGAAATATCGCGGGCATCCGCCTCGGTGGGGCTATCTTATGGAGCCCATTCCAATCTGTGCGTCAATCAGATAGCACGCAACGGCAACGATGCACAGCGGAAGAAATACCTGCCTAAACTCTGTTCGGGGGAACATGTCGGTGCACTGGCCATGTCCGAACCGGGCGCAGGATCCGATGTGGTCAACATGTCATTGCGCGCCGAACCAAAAGGCGATCACTACCTGCTCAATGGCAACAAGATGTGGATCACCAATGGACCCGATGCCCATACCTATATCATTTACGGCAGAACCGATGATTCGGTGGGCTCCGGTGGCATTACCGCCTTCATCGTGGAACGTGATTACGCCGGGTTCAGCCAGGCACAGAAACTGGATAAGCTGGGAATGCGTGGCTCCAACACCTGTGAGCTGGTGTTCGAGGACTGCGAGGTTCCCCTGGAAAATGTCCTGGGTACGGTCGGCAAAGGCGTCGGTGTGCTCATGTCCGGCCTGGACTATGAACGCACGGTTCTCGCCGCCGGTCCGGTGGGCATCATGCAATCCTGTCTGGACCTGGTGCTGCCCTATCTGCACGATCGCAAACAATTTGGTCAACCCATCGGTGAGTTTCAATTGATGCAGGGCAAGATGGCGGACATGTACACCGCTCTGAATGCATCGCGTAGCTACCTGTATACGGTGGCAGCCGCCTGCGACCGCGACGAGAGCAGCCGTAAAGATTGTGCGGCGCTTATTTTGTTCACATCCGAGCAGGCCACCCAGATGACACTACAGACTATTCAATCCATGGGCGGTAACGGTTACACCAATGACTATCCGGCGGGTCGCTTACTGCGCGATGCCAAGCTCTATGAAATCGGTGCCGGCACCTCGGAAATTCGGCGCATCCTGGTAGGCCGCGAACTGTTTCGCGAATCCGCTTAGGCAGAATGAAGAATGAGGAGTAAGCACCATGCCTGTCCTTGAATCAAAGATTAACCCTGGCAGCGATAGCTTCGTCGAAAACAGCGAGTTCATGCAGATGCAGATCGATGATCTGCGAGTAAAGCTGAATACCATCGAGGCGGGCGGACCCGAAGCGGCCCGTGAGAAACATATTTCGCGGGGCAAGCTGCTGCCGAGAGACCGCATCAAGGCACTGATCGATGCAGACACAGAGTTTTTGGAATTATCCCAACTGGCCGCCTTTAATGTCTATGGTGAGGACGTGCCAGCCGCCGGTATCCTAACTGGTGTTGGCAGGGTGAGCGGTGTCGACTGCGTCATTATAGTCAACGACGCCACCGTCAAGGGTGGAACCTATTACCCTATATCGGTTAAGAAACATCTGCGGGCACAGGATATAGCCGCCCAGAACAAGCTGCCCTGCATCTACCTGGTGGATTCCGGTGGTGCCAACTTGCCGAGACAGGAACAGGTGTTTCCCGACAAGAATCACTTCGGCCGCATATTCTTCAATCAGGCTAATATGTCAGCCAGCGGGATTCCCCAGATAGCTGTTGTTATGGGTTCCTGCACGGCAGGTGGTGCCTATGTACCTGCCATGTCAGACGAGTGTGTGATGGTGCGTAACCAGGCGACGGTGTTTCTTGCCGGTCCGCCGCTGGTGAAGGCCGCCACCGGGGAAGTGGTTGATGCAGAGGAACTGGGTGGCGCCGACGTACACTGTCGGCGTTCTGGTGTTTCTGACTATTACGCCGAGAGTGACGATCATGCTCTGCAGATTGCCCGTATTATCGTCGGGCACCTGAACCGACCTGCGTTGGCCCACAATCCCGGTCAGCAAAGCATCTCGCCTGTTTATCCGGCTGATCAGCTTACCGGTATTGTCCCCGTCAATCCCAGCATGTCCTATGATGCCCGGGAGATCATCGCACGCATCGCAGACGGTTCGGAATTCGATGAATTCAAAGCCCTGTATGGCAAGACGCTGGTATGCGGCTTCGCCCATCTCGATGGAAATCCCATCGGAATTATTGCCAACAATGGCATCCTGTTCAGCGAATCTGCCACCAAGGGAGCACACTTCATCGAATTGTGTGCACAGCGAAAAATCCCGCTTCTTTTCCTGCAGAACATCGTCGGTTTTATGGTGGGCAAGGTCTTCGAGGAAGGGGGGATCGCCAAGCACGGCGCCAAGATGGTAATGGCAGTTGCCTGTGCCAAAGTACCAAAATTTACCGTAATCGTCGGCGGCTCGTTCGGTGCCGGCAACTATGGCATGTGTGGCCGCGCCTACGATCCACGCTTCCTGTTCATGTGGCCCAATGCGCGTATTTCGGTGATGGGTAGCGAACAGGCAGCCGGTGTACTGGCTACCATCAAACGTGATGCGATGGAGAAAAAGAATCGCCCCTGGAGCGAGGAACAGGAAGAAGAGTACCGAAAACCCATCCTGGAGACCTATCAGAAGCAGGGCCATCCCTACTACGCATCGGCTCGGCTATGGGATGATGGCATAATCGAACCCACCCAGACTCGAGAAGTGCTCGCGCGCTGCATGGCAATCGCACGCAACGCGCCGATCGAAGAGACGCAGTTTGGTGTGTTTAGAATGTAAGTGATGCAGTTGTTAAGCTGTCGCTATTGATAATGTAGTCCGGCACATAGGGGACACCCTTTTCAAACAACGCCTCTCTCAGTGACAAGAACAGTTTTCCGCCCATTTTACAAAATGAAAAACATGCCGGTGAGTGCTTGACGGTATCGACAAATTTGCTTCACAAATTGACAAAACCTCCGCCAATCCATGTCTATATCACTGCTGCCTCTTCCCAAGTCGCAGAGGTGCGCACGCGAAAATAGGGATAATTCTCCGCTGATATCAGATAGCAACCCAGGTTGAACAAATTGTAAACCGGTGCTTCCGTTCGCAGGCTCACAGCTCCCCGATATTCTTGAGATTCGATTATCCGGCGCCATTCCCAGGCGCCGGAATCATTGTATCCCCCGATGGTTTCAGTATTCGTTTCTTACCGGTGGGTCGACGAACACATCATTTCCTGCATCATCCTTCAAATGAAGGATCACGTCATACACCTTGGGATTACCTGAGCTATTTTTGTTATCAAGGATTTCAATTTCCAGATAGTTCTCTAATAGATCATGCTTTACTGATATTGCCTGGAAAATCCGTTTACCTCCCTGACCGTTATAGCTAGTCGTCCAAGCGTTATAGGCAGCCAGTGCTGCTACTGAGTTTCCGCTGAAGTATTTGTCCATAATGTCCCATTTTGCCGACAATGCGCCATTGGCACTGCCGCTACCCGTGGTTCCCGCTCTAACTCTGAAAACTTTAAAACCTACATACTCCCAGTCCTGTCCCTTCGGCGTACGATAAGCTATGCTCAGTGGATCTTTCTGATCGTGATCAATAGAGGCCTGATAGAATCCTGCATTTTTGAAATTCGATATTTTAGATGCATTACTATGCTCCTTTATTTGGGGATTAAAGTTTGCCAATCGGTGTCGCATTCAGGCCACTCTCCAGGAGCATCAGATCACACGCTCTGATTGAAGTCTTACTTGCTGGCCATATTTCTACTTTGTGTGTGAGTAAGTACTGCTAGTCAGACCGACTGATTCCCCCCATACTCGGCTACTTGGCCTATTTCCAGTTACCCCCCTTTTTGGAATCGTGAAAGTTTCAATATTAGAGAATATTTCAATTGCGCCCTCGGCGAGTACAAATAGAATAGAAACTATCCGCATCCAAGTCTATACTTTCCTGCGCTCTAAATATTACCTCACGTGGCCGCGGACATTAACTCGATGTTTACTGGCTTCCGAGTAATAGTGGCTATTCTCTGTGTTGAATTCTCAAGATATATTAAGCTAATCCGATCCGGTAAGCTGAAGCAACAGCAGATAGTAATTAACACAAGACTTACACAATTGCCCGATTATTCAAATCCTGAAACTTTCCATTTATTGAGAAGAATTCCCTCCAATAGTCTGCTAGGCTTGTGCCTGACGCTGTTCTTCCCCAAATTGTTTACTTCAGGAGTAATTAGATGATCCTGCGCATTGTTGCCGTTTTCCTTGCACTCATTTCTGTGTTATCCATCAGCCAGGCCCAGGAAGAACTCCCTTACCAGGTTCCCCGTACCGAACATGGCGACCCCGATTTTCAGGGTGTTTGGATGACGGCATTCATAACCACCACGGAAAGACCTGAGGGATTCGACAGCCTGGTACTCACAGAGGCAGAAGCAGCACAGTTTGCAGCCACTTTTCAAAGCAATTTTGTTCAAGGCAATACGGATCCCGAATTTTCCTGGGCTAAGTCTCTGCAACCGACAAAGGTAAAGGGACAATTCCGTTCTTCCGTTATCGTTCATCCTGAAGACGGTAAGATTCCCTATTCACAAGCCGGCGAAGCGCTGGCGATGGAAGTCAGACGGTCATTTGTGGAAGGCGTTAACGGACCCGAACAGCGACCATTGGCAGAACGTTGCCTGGGAAGTTTTGGTTACCCACCTATGCGTTCTTTACCCATCGAATTACCGCGCTTAATTGTCCAGAACAAGGACAATTTGGTGCTCTATACTGAAGATGCGGCCGGGTATCGACTCATCCGCATCAGTGCGAAGCCTGGCACTGAAGACAAGCGACGCTATGAAGGATATTCGGTTGGACACTGGGAAGATGACACGCTGGTGGTGGAAACAACACACTTCCGGGATGATATCCCTTCAAGATTAAACGTAGGCAAGCCGGTACTGATTAGTGAAGATACCAGGGTAACGGAACGCTTTACCCGTGTCGCCGATGATGAACTCAACTATCAGTTCACGGTTGAGGACAACACACTCTACTCCGAAGCCTGGTCGGGTGAGTTTTCTCTTAACTGGATGGGTGGCAAGACTTATGAATATTCCTGTCACGAAGGGAATTACAGCTTACCGGGAATTCTCAGAGGGGGACAACTGCAGGCAGCCGAACGTGCAAAGGCCAATTCAGACAGATGATTCTCTTTCCAGTCCTTATCTGCGTATAGCAGTGAAGTAACCAGGGATAAAAGAGGAAGTCGTTGTTTGACAATGTACTTCCTCTCTAGCCGATCTCTTTCAGGCGTTCCTGTATATGAAGAAGCTTTATTCGTTGGCGTATGTAATTCTCTTCCATATAGTTCAATCGGTAGTCGACTTCTTCTTTGTAAGTAGGATTTTCAGGTACAGTTTCCCGCACTTTCTCGTAGGACAAAATGTGTTTCCTGAGCGTGTTGTCTTTTAGCAGTCCCAGTTTTGACTTACAACTGTGGCAGACATCATAGCCATATAAATTTTGTACCCCGTCAGCACCTATGG